>RDXZ01000062.1 GCA_004293265.1 Bacteroidota bacterium
TGATGAAATTAGACTGTATTATGCCAAAGATTATAACAGATATGAAAGTTTTTTGTTTCACGAACTTTTATTTGAGGCAAATACAGCAGAAAAAAATTTGATGAAAAGGTATCCCAATTTAGCAAAATTTTTCTTTTTGTTGTCTTACGGAAATTTGTATAATCCTATCGAAGATACGATGGATATAATGCCATTGACAAAAAAATTGTATCAATATAGAATGAAAAGATTAGATGATATTTCTACCGCTTTTTATAATGAATACAAACAATATAGACAAAAATTATATAAACACATCAAAAAACAAAATAAAAATCTAAATTTAGAAGAAGAACAATATTTTTATTTGGCTTATAAAATTTTTGATAGACTGATTTTTATGCAATTTGCACAAGAAACAGACATCGTTAATCGTAAAGTTTTGGTAGATTTTATTTTGTTAGTCAAAAATTTGCCTTCACATTTGCCTATGTTTTGGACGAATATCAAAGCAATTTTTAAATCTTTTGATGAAGGATATAAAAATGATATTCCGCCTTTTAATGGTGAATTGTTCAAACCGATTGCTCTTTTGGAAAATATCAATATCGAAAACGAAATATTGATAGAAATTACTGATTTTTTGCAAAAATATGACTTTAAAGATGAATTAAAAGTTGATATTTTAGGACATATTTTTGAACAATCTATCGCTGATATAGAAAATTTTGAGGTTGATAATCAAAGTATTAGAGGAAAAGATGGCATTTTTTATACACCCGAACATATCACCGATTTTATCATTCAGACCACGCTTGTAGAATATTTACAAAACGAAAAAGAAAAAATATATCAAAGCCTTCAAATTGATTTTTTGAGTGAAATTGAAAATGATTTTGAAAGATGGAAAGACGAAAAACCAAATTTTAATTATCAAAATGCCATAGAAATTTATGCTGATTTTTTTCAAAAATATAAAAATATTCTCTCAAATATAAAAATTTTAGACCCTGCTTGTGGTTCTGGTGCTTTTTTGACAAGAATTTTTGATTATTTATTCAAAGAAAATCAAATTGTATATAAAGAATTGGATAAATTTGAAAATAAAATCTATGAACAATATTTTGAAAATAAAATTAATACAACCAAAAAAATAAAACCAAAAACAAAAATTAATAAATCAGAAGCAAACGCTTTACGATTTGAACAAGAAATAAAAATCAATACAGAAAAGAAAAATATTGCCAAAATAGCCCGAGATATTTTGCTAAATAATATTTTTGGGACAGATATTAACAGAGAAAGCATAGAAATTACAAAACTTTCTTTGTGGTTAAAAACCGCCAATCGATATGGTATTACGTTGGCAAATCTCCAAAATAACATCAAACAAGGTAATTCTTTGATTGAAAACAAAGACTTAGACAAAAGGGCTTTCGATTGGCAGCACCAACAATTTGATATTATTATTGGTAATCCACCTTATTTTTCGCTCTCCACACAGCCCGAAAATATATTGCAAGAATACCAAAAAAATTACAAAGTATTCGAAAAAACAAGCGATATTTATTGTTTATTTTTTGAAAAAGGTTTACAATTATTAAAACCAAAAGGAATTTTGGCGTATATTACTTCAAAACAATGGACAAATACAAATTATGGCAAAAAATTAAGGCAGTTTTTGGTAGAAAATGCTAATCCATCTTTGTTTATTGATTTTAATGGCATCAAAATTTTCAAAGATGCCACCGTAGATTCGTCTATTTTAGTCATAAAAAATGAAAAATGTACTTTTCAAATGCAAGCCTGTTCGTTGCCAAATGATTTTGATATGTTAAAAAATAATATCAAAGAATATACAGACAAAAATTTGATAACGCTCAAAGATTTGAACGCAGAAAAATGGACTATCGCACAAGAAAATATTTTAACACTCAAACAAAAAATTAAAAATGCGGGCAATTTTTTAAAAGATTGGAATATAAAAATTTTGAGAGGACTTTTAACAGGACTGAACGAAGCTTTTATTATTGATGAAAATAAAAAAAATGAACTCATCAAAAAAGATAAAAAAAGTGCAGAACTGATTATGCCACTTTTGCGTGGGCGTGATGTGCATCAGTATTCGATAAAATATGCAAATTTATATCTTATTCTCACTAAAAATGGTATTGATATTAAAAATTACAAAGCCATATTTGAGCATTTAAAATCTTTTGGAGAAGATATAAAAAATCGTACAGACCAAGGCGAAAATTGGTGGAATTTACGTGCTTGTGCTTATTATGATAAATTTGCAGAACAAAAAATCATTTATCCCGAAACAACAGGTCGAGGAGCAGATTTTTATTTGGATAAAGAAGGTATGTATATCGATAAAACTTGTTTTATGATAACAGGCGAACATTTAGCATTTTTGAATGGTATTTTAACTTCTTCTTTGATGTCTTGGTATCTCAAAACAGAAATTAGAACATTAGGAAAAACAGGTTTTCAATATTCCAAACAATATATGGAAAATGTACCTTTACCGATATTTGAAAAGATAAATACAAAATTATATACTAAAATTTCAGAAATCACAATACAATTAACTGATTTATCAAAACAAGGATTACAAAAAACTAATTCATTTTTAGATTTAAAAAATGAATTAGATAAGGTTGTTTTTGAATTGTATGGATTGGATAAAAAAGAAATTGGGGTTATTTTATAAGATTCGGCAAAATAAAAAATGTTTTGTAGCACACACTTTTAGTGTGTGGACGCACTTATTTGATTATTGTTCCTGCTTGACTTTTTTAAGTAAATATATTTTGGCAAATCACTATTTTTATTTATCTTTGCAAAAGTGTAAACGAAAATAAAAAATAAAAAGATAAAAAATAAAAAGATAAAAAATAAAAAGATAAAAAAATAAAAGAGTATGTTTTCAAATATCATTGCAAAAATTTTAGCAGGAACAGTTGTAGGATATGCCACCAATTACTTAGCAATTAAAATGCTTTTTCAGGAGTTTTTTAAGTTCAAAATAGGTAAAAAAACTTTTAGTTTAGGTGGTGTAATTGTAAAAGAAAGAGAACAATTCCAAAATAGTATTTCTAAGTTAGTAGAAAGTGAAGTAATTCATCATCAAGCACTCAAAACCGAAGTCAATAAAGATAGTTTTGTAGTAGCTATTTCAAAAATTTTTAGTCATTTTTTTGAAAATGAGTTGGGACAAAGTGCCACAGGACAAATAAAATTAGGAGAAATTGATGGTTTGCAAGCAACTATAGACTCTATTCGTACTCGTTTAAAAACCGAATTAACCCTACCTTTGCAAAATATTTATGCACAAATATTACAAAATCAGCCTTTAAATCAAGTACTTTCTACGCCACAAGTAGCACATATTTCAAAAAATTTGTCAAAAGAATTGATTAATTTTTTAGGAAAAGATATAAATTGGCAATCATTTATCAAAGAAATTTTGGAAAATATTGCTGAAAAACCTTTGGATAGTTTCTTACCTAACGAAGTTTTGTCATCACTTTCTACTAATTTATCAGGCATTTTAGGTGATTTACATAATAGTTTGAAAGTCAATTATGAAGCTATTTTGAACGAAACTTTGGATACTGCCGAGCAAGAATTAGACTTAAAAGATTTGTTTTTAGGTCTTTCAGACATCTTATCTAAACAATCCATTAGTAGTTTTTTGACAGAAGAAAACATAGAAAATTTACCAATAATTCTAAAAAATGAAGCCGAAAATTTGTTTGCAAGTGAAGTAAATGAAGATATTATCGCAACTTTATTAAAGTATTTATTGAATCTTTTAGGTCAAGAAAATACAAAAATTTTAGATTTATTATCTCCAGATTTGAGAATAAGTTTAAAAGATTTTTTGAAAAAAAACGTCCCAGATTTATTACAAAGCCTTATTCCTTGGGTAAAATCGAGGAGAGATAAATTAGAAGATGTTGTGCAGACAGCATTTGAACAAAAAGCAACAGGAATTACACAACTTTTAGCCTCTATTTTTATTGGAAATATTGGTGAATTTGTAGGAATTGAACAAAGAATTATCACAGAAATTGAGAAAAAAAGTGAAGATATTGAAGCACTTTCTGAGGAAATTACGGTGTTTATTTTAGGATTTTTAGAAGAAAATACGATTGGAACTTTGATAGAAAAAATAAAAATAAATAATATTATTGTCGTTTTATCACCTATTTTGAAAAAAAATATTCAAAGTGCTACACAAAATATTGAGTTTTCAGAAGTAAAAAAATGGTTAGACAAACCATTAAATACTTGGTTTTCTCCTGAAAATATTGCCCAAGAATTACAAAAATTTTGGAAAGAAATCAAACAAAAATATCTTTTAGATAAGTTTTTATTTGATGAAAAATTTACAAAATGGACACAAAATCAAATCGAAAACAACCTTACAAATGGCTTACAAAATATCTTAAAAAATATTTTAAATAAAGAAAAAATTGAAATTATTAGTGAAAATATTGCTCATTCTATACAAAAAAGAATACAACAAAGTGAATATTTTTTTGAAAAAATATTGACAGAACAAATTGAAAAACACATTACAACCAAAAATTTAGGACAAATTTTGCCTACGGAAACGGAAAATAATCAATTAATTCCGTTTATTTTGCAAGCAATTGATATGTTTTTGATGATGCAATGGCAAAAATATGGAAAACAAACGATTCAAGAAATGTTGCCTTTGTTTATCAATGAAAAAACAAGCGAAAAAGCCGCCAAATCTGTTCAAAGTTATTTAGATGAAAATATTGAAACAATTACCAAAGGACAAATAGAAACTTTAGTCCAAAAAAGCCTCGCTACGCAAGGAGAGGAAGAATTGAGGAACTTAGTTTACAAAGCAATGGGCAAAGAATTAGAACCTTTGAGTTGGTTTGGGGCAGTTTTGGGTGCTATCACAGGGGCAGGACTTTTGATTATGCCAGATTATCAAGCCATTTGGTTGATGTTATTAGTTACCGGAATTGCTTACGGAGTTACTGGTTGGGGGACGAATTGGTTGGCAATAAAAATGCTTTTTAGACCTTATAATCCGATAAAAATTCCTTTTTTAAACATCAATTTACCTTTCACACCGGGAGTTTTAGCCAAAAATAAATCGAGATTTGCCAAAAGTATGGGGAGATTTATCGGTCAAAATTTATTAAATAGTGAAGGTTTAACCCAAAGATTTCAAGCCAGTAAACCACAATTTTTAGCCAAAATAAAAGAATTTGTAAGCAAAGATGATTACAAAATATTAGAAAATTTGCTTGAAAACAATCAAGAAAAAATGATAAATTGGTTAATAACAAGCATTAAAAATAATTTTTTGAACCCAAAAATTATCGAAATGCAAACCAAAAATCAAATCGAAAATAACAAAAAATATCCATTATCAAACCTAAAAACAGAAGGAATTGAAAATATTTTGAACGATTATTTGCAAGGTGAGAAGGCAAATCAAGAGTTACAAGCATTTATTTTGTCAAGAGTAAACAAAGTAATTGAAAAAAATGAGCGTGTAGGTAGTATTTTTCCTGAGAATTGGTTGGAAAAAATAGAACCAGATTTGAGGCAATGGCTGGCACAAGAATTACCCAATTTGACGCAATTTTTTGAAACCGAAAAAGTGTGGAAAATGCTTAATATGACCTCTATTCACAATACTTTAGACCAAACTTTACAAAAAAACTTAGCTGATTTGTTGAACGACCAACAAGAAGAAAACTTAAAAAATCAGGCTTTTGATTTTATTTTTAATCAATTAGACAATCCAAAACTCAAAAATGGTTTGATTGAATTTATCAATGAATATATCAAAAATGAATTTGGAGAAAGTAAGGCATTGAAAGACATTAGCAATGGGCGTTTGTTAGGACTTTTGGAAACAAATCTACCAAAAATTTTGCAAGATGTTATCGAATTAGGTATCACAAGTTTACAAAATAATAAGGAAAAAATCATCGAAAATGTGTTTGAATCGATTAAAAAAGAAAGTAGTTTAGCAACTTTTTTTGCAGGTGCAAGCATCAAAAATACAATTGATGAACTATTAGAAAAAGGAATTCCTAATTTTTTACGCCAAGAAAAACACGAATTAGCCTTTATTTTGAAAAAAAGAATTGAAAATTTAGGCGAAAAACCTTTGAATTTTGAAGTAAAAACTTTGTTACAAACCAATCAATTGGAAGAAAAATTGACTAAAATTTTTGAAAATCAAGGTTTTAGAAACAAAGTAAAACAAATTACAAACTTATTATTAGAAGAAAAAGTATTTAAAATTCCTTTGAATCGTCTTTTAAAAGATGAAACAGAAGATATTTTGTCGCATCTAAAAATTATACTTACGCCAAGTTTGGAAGAAATATTAAATCATTTCAAAACACACTTAAACGAAGAAAATAATATCGAAAAATTGGCAAAACCCTTAGCAAAATTAGCGACAGAAATTGCAGAAAGACATTTATTTAATGCAAAAATTGAAAAAATTGTTCATAATATTAGTAACAAACAAATCGAAGAAATTGCAAAAAATTTGACAAAAACTGTAACTGAAACCGATATTTTTGAAAAAACAAAAACTGAATTTGTTAATTTGATGTTTGCTCGATTAAAAAAATATGAATTAGGGCAAATTGTAGATATAAATATTTTGAAAGAAGATTTATCAAAAACATTGATAACGATGTTAGAAAATCCAAATACTCAAGATTTTTTACTCAAAACCATTACACAAATGGCGGCGAAGCAAATGAACGGAATGGATAAATTGTTTTCAAACGAAACAAAAGAATTTATTTTAAATAATTTTTCGAATGCGTTTTTAAATTCCACAGAAACACATTTATTAGAAGTATTACAATCCTTAGATTTTAACGGCATTGTGATAAGAGAAATTGAGGCAATGCACCCCAAAGAATTAGAAGGATTATTTTATGGATTTGCTGAAAAATATTTTGTATATTTAATTGGTTATGGATTTATTTTTGGAATTTTGTTTGGTTGGATAATAGATTTTGGAATTTTGGGTATCAGTAAAATCTTTAAATAACGCTTTAAAACCACTTTTTATGTACTAAAAAAAATATTTAAAAAATATTTTAAAAAAGTGGTTACGTTTGCGGTGGTTCAAAGTATATAGATATGTAAATGTATTTCAAGTACATTTCTCAAATTTGAAACACACTTGTTTAACACTTTATTATTTTAGCGGAAAAGCCAATTTCATTGAAATCGGCTTTTTTATATTGATAGAAAGTTGTTTTTTTTCAGTGATTGAAACAACTAACTAATCCTACTCCAAACACTTTCATTTTCCTTTTGAATACTCAAAAACAATTCAAAAACTTTGTTTTCTGGATTTTGTAAATTTTCATCTTTTTCTAAAATTTCTTGGGCTGTATTGCGTGCCTCTTGCAAAATAATTCCATCTTTTGCCAAATCTGCAATCAATAAATTCACTACGCCACTTTGTTGTGTGCCTGACATATCACCAGGACCTCGCAATTCCAAATCAACTTCTGCGATTTCAAATCCGTTAGTAGTTTTGCACATTGTATCGATTCGTTTTCTTCCTTCTTTGCTTAGTTCTGGTTTTGTCATCAAAATACAAAAAGATTGCTCGGCTCCGCGCCCCACGCGCCCACGCAACTGGTGAAGTTGTGCCAATCCAAATCTTTCAGCATTTTCGATAATCATTACGCTGGCATTAGGCACATTGACCCCAACTTCTATCACAGTGGTTGCGACCATAATTTGAGTTTCACCTTTTTTAAATCTTTGCATTTCATATTCTTTGTCTATGCTACTCATTTGTCCATGCACAATACTGACGTGATAATCAGGAAAAGCACGCGAAACACTTTCAAAGCCGTCCATTAAATTTTTATAAGATAGTTTTTCAGATTCTTCTATCAAAGGATAAACCATATAAACTTGCCTTCCTTTTTCAATTTCTTCTTTCATAAAACCAAAAACACGCAATCGATGCGCATCATATCTAAATGCCGTAATGATAGGTTTTCGCCCTGAGGGCAGTTCATCAATAACCGACACATCTAAATCGCCATACAAAGTCATTGCCAAAGTTCGAGGGATAGGTGTGGCGGTCATTACCAATATATGCGGATATAAATTGATATTTTTTTCCCATAATTTACGTCTTTGTGCCACGCCAAATCGGTGTTGTTCGTCAATAATACACAATCCAATGTTTTCAAATTGTACTTTATCTTCAAAAATTGCATGAGTTCCTACCAATATTTTTAAATTTCCATTGAGCAAACGCTCGTGCATAATGCGCCTCACACGCGGGCGAGTCGAGCCTGTGAGCAAATCGATAGTGATATTTAATTTGTCTGCGTATTCTTTTAAAGTATGAAAATGTTGTTCAGCCAAAATTTCTGTGGGAGCAACCAAACAGGCTTGAGCATTGTTATCGATAGCAATCAACATACACAAAAAAGCGACCATTGTTTTTCCACTTCCGACATCACCTTGCAAAAGTCGGTTCATTTGTTTTCCAGAGGTCATATCGGTATGAATTTCTTTGACAACTCTTTTTTGTGCGTTTGTGAGTTGGAAAGGCAGATGTTTTTCATAAAATTCGGTTAATAATTTTAAGCTATTAAAAACTGCTCCACTGATTATTTGTTTTTGATTTTTATTTTGTTTCAACATTTTGAGTTGAATATAAAACAATTCTTCAAATTTTAATCTTCTTTTGGCTTGGTGCAAAGCGTTGGCGTGAGCAGGATAATGTAAATTTTTAAATGCTAATTGCCTTGAAATAAATCTATATTTTGTTAAAATTTCGGGGTTTAGATTTTCAGGAATATAAAAATTAGGATTTTCTAAAAGTGTTTGCATACATTTAGCAATAAATTTTGTTCCTAAAAATTTTCGGTTTAATTTTTCTGTTGATGAATAAATAGGTTGTAAAAAGCCTGTTTGTGTCGTAATTGATACAAATAATTCTATTTCAGGATGGACGATAGAAAATTTGTTATTAAAAAATTGAGGCACACCAAAAATCAAATATTCTGTATTTGCTTTCAAATTTTTGAGTTGATAAGAAGCACCTTGAAACCAAAGCAATTCCATATATCCCGTTCCGTCTGTAAAATGTGCTACCAAACGAGATTTTTTATCATCACCCAACATTTCGATATTGATTAATTTTCCTTTGAGTTGTGCATAAGGCATATCAGGTTCTAATTCAGCAATAGTATGAATTTTTGTGCGGTCTTCGTGCCTGAACGGAAAATGATACAACAAATCTTTATAAGTAAAAATTTGTAATTCTGTACCCAATAAATCTGCTTTTTGCGCACCCACGCCTTTCAAAAACTCTATTTTAGTATTCCAAAAATTTGTCATCATATATAGATTTAATTTTTGTGCAAAGATAAGAATTTTGATTTATATTGGCTTAATTTTATTGCAAAAAAAGTATAAAAATTAAATTTTTTTTTGTTTTTAAGTAAATAAAAATAAAAAAATTATGCCTTTGTCTGTATTTCGTTACTGCCATTAAGTTAAGAAAAAACGTACTAATGGGCTTTAGCCTTTTTTTTCTAAAACCAAACCAATTAGTTTGGATATAAAAAAATATTCAAAAAAGTACTTATGTAAGAAAAAAATATTTTTTACTTTGTTTTCAATCTAATAATAACTAACTTTGTCGATAATTTTACTTTTTATTACTATTCTATGAAAAAAATATTTCTTATTTTAATATCGTGTTATTTTGGGCAATTGATATTAACTGCACAAACCACTTATGATGCAAAAAACCGCCCTACAAAAGTCGAAAAAGAGTTAGAAAGTCAAATTCAGACTTGTTTAAAAGACAACGCAGTTTTAGAAAAAGACTTTCAATTCGCTGATTGGACAGCCAAATTACAATATTATACCAAAAAAACAATACAAAGAATGAGCTCAGAGTATGTTGGAAATATTGCAGATGAAAAGAAAAAAGCCATCGAATTAGCCAATTTAGCCAACTCTTGTGAACATCTCAAAAAAGCAAAACCAGAATTAGACGCACTTAAAAAAATATTCGAAACCAAAGTAAAAGATGGCTCAGAAGGTGCCGATGTATTTGCTGACGGAAAAGGAACAGGAAAAGTATCTATGAAAAAAGAGGACGCAGAAGCCATCACAAAGGTTTTGGATAAACTTAGAAAAAAAATGGCAATAACTCAAGTCATTATTCGTTTGTAAAATAAAACAATTAATTAAAAAATTTCAATGAAAAAAATATTTATTTGCATTACTTTTTGTATTGCTACCTACACTTTGAACGCTCAAAGCAATCCTGCTATGGATAGACCGATTCAACAGTGCATCTCTCAAAATCAAGACAAAGTAAACAGACTCAAACCCAATTTTAGTATCGGTTCTTGGTTAGGAAAAGTATCGGAAACTTGTGATAAATTGAAAGCAACCACAGGAAAAGGTGGCGGTCCGCAAGTAATCTCTTTGTTGGAAATGGAAAAAGATTTAGATGAATTGATTATTTTGGCTGATAATTGTCCTGCTTTATCAAAAGTAAAAGCAGAAATGGACGAAATGAAAAAAATCTACACCGAAAAAACAAAATCTGAAACTTTTAAAATGAAAGATGATAAAAATAGTGATGGACTTTTTGATGACGACAAAGAACTTTCTACTTTTAGTCTATCAAGAAAATCAGCAGGAAAAATAAAAAATCAAGCTGAAAAAATTAGAAAAATGTTAAAAAAATAAAAAAATAGTAACTATTTAGCTTATTTTGGTGCAAGCGTGGACGCTTGCACCAATTGGTGAAAACAACAAAGAAATAAAATGAAAAAAATATTATATTTACATGGCTTAGATTCATTTCCTACGGAAGAAAAATTAAATATTCTAAAAAAATTTTGTGATGAACTGACTGCTCCTTTGATTGACTATCGAAGACCAGATTTGCAAAGTTTTTTATTAGAAACAGCCCAAAATTGCGGCGCAAATATATTAATTGGTAGTTCGATGGGTGGATTATCGGCTTATATTTTAGCAAAATATTTAGGTTGTAAGGCTTTGTTGTTTAATCCTGCATTTATAAAAATGAATAATTATGCTTTCGCATTACCTACACAAATAAACGAAAACTATACATATAAAGTTGTTTTAGGTGCGTTAGATGACGTGATTGACCACCAAAAAAGTATCGATTTTTTGGCTAATAATGAAAAAAATAATACCTATCAATATATTATTTTACCAAAATTAGCACATAGAATTGATGTAGAAACGTTTGAAAATGAAATTCATAACTTTATAAACGAAATTTAAAATCTAAAACTTAAAAATAAAATGCTTGTTTTTCCCAACGCAAAAATAAATATAGGATTGCATATTTTAAGAAAAAGAAACGATAATTTTCACGACCTTGAAACTTTATTTTATCCTGTTCAATGGACAGATGCGTTAGAAATTATTACTGAAAAAGAAACAGAATTTTTTTCGTCTGGTTTGTCTATTCCTTCTGATAATCAAGATAATTTATGTTTGCGTGCTTATCATTTATTAAAAAAAGAATTTAATTTACCCAATGTTCATATTTTTTTGCACAAAATAATTCCTACGGGTGCGGGCTTGGGTGGAGGCTCGGCTGATGCGTCTTTTACGCTCAAAGTTTTAAAAGAATTGTTTGATTTACCTTTATCTTTTTCGGATTTAGAAAATTATGCAACAAAATTAGGCAGTGATTGTGCTTTTTTTATTAAAAATAAACCACAAATTGGCACAGGTCGTGGAGAAATTTTAAACGATTTTGATATAAATTTGAAAGGAAAACATATTTTATTGGTTTATCCTGCGTTGAACATATCCACAAAAGAGGCATTTAGCAAAATTAGACCACAAGAAAGGGCAATTTCTATCACAGAAATTTTAAAAAAAGATATAAAAGAGTGGCAATTTCACTTAGAAAATGATTTTGAAAAATCTCTTTTTCCTATTTATCCTATTTTAGAGAATATCAAAAATAATTTATATAAAAATGGTGCTTTGTATGCGTCTATGAGCGGTTCTGGTTCTACTATTTTTGGAATTTTTGACCAAAAAATTGAAGTTGATTTTCCAAAACAATATCTACAAAAATGGACAAGCGAATAAATTTTAATTTTTAAAATATTCATTTCCTTTTTTATCTACAAATCCCCACTCGTTGTTTTGAGTTTGTACTTTTCCAAGTCCTTTTTCAAAATTACGGGCTAATTTGTATTTTATTTTGGTAATTGTTTTTCCATTTTCATCTATAAAACCATATTCATTGCCTTTTCTGATGACAGCAGTTCCTTCATAAAAAGGTTCTGCGTGGTCAAAAGCCAATTGAAAAGCGACTTTATTTTCTATATTGATAAAATAAATTTGCTTATTTTTTCTTACTAATGCCAAATTTGTACTAAAATCTTCTGCACTTTCGTATTGCGTAGCAATAATTTCTTTTCCTTTTTCATCAATAAAACCATATTTTTTATTCGCCACTACTCTGCATAATTTATCTTTAAAAGGATAAATAAATTCATATTTTGGAGGCACAACTAATTTTCCTTGTCTATTGATGATTCCCCATTTTCCTGCTTTTTGCACTCTTGCTATCCCAATACTTTCAAATTCTTCTGCTTCTAAAAATTGTGGTTCGATAAGCATTTTTCCTGTCATATCTGCATATCCATATTCACCATCTTTTCTTATTTTTGCTAAGCTTTCGGTATAGTTGATAGATGAGTTATGAATCAAAGGCACTACATTTCTTCCTTTTGTGTCAATATAACCAAATTTATCGTCTATTCCTACTTTTGCTATTCCATTTTTGAAAGGATACATTTCATCAAAAGTGAAGGGAACAATTATTTTATTATTTTTATCAATAGCACCAAATTTTCCGTTGGGTGTTTTTTGGGCGATGGCTAATTCATCAGAAAATTTTTCTAATTTGTGATATTGGTTAGGAATAATAAATTTTGCTTGTTTATCAATATAACCCCATAATCCATTTTTTTTCACTAAGGCTCTGTCGTTTTCAAATTCCCAAGCCCATTCAAAATCAATTGGAATGATTATATTTCCTTGTTTATCTACAAATCCATATTTTCCATTTTTTTTGACTTTTCCAAGTTCGTTTTCAAACAAAAAACTTTCTTCGAATTGAGGTTTGATGATTATTTTTTGGTGTGAATAAGCATATCCCCATAATTTTCCATCTCTATAAGGGACAAGCATTGTGTTTAGATTATCATTTGTATTGCTTCCACATTGGTAGAAAAAAAATGATATAAACAAAGATAAAAATAGAGGGAATAAAAATAAATGGGTTTGCTTTTTCATTTCGTTTTATTTTAAATTTTATCAACTCTGACTCCCATTACTAAAACATCATCAATTTGCCTTTCTCTACCCAACCATTCGAAAAAATTAAGGGCTAATATTTTTTGTTGTTCGTCCATTGGTAGATGATTAATGTTCAAAAAAACTTCTTTGAGTTGTTTTATCATATATTTTCTACCTCTTTCTCCACCAAATTGGTCTTGATAACCATCAGAAAGTAAATAAAACATTGTATCTGAAGTAATATCAATGACGTGTTTTTCATAATTTCTATCTAATAACTTTGGATTCCAACCGCCAATAGGTTGTTTTGTTCCTTTGATTTCGTATAAAAGTCCGTTTTGAACATATAAAATTGGATTATATGCACCTGAAAATTCAACAACATTATTTTTTTTGTCCCACGCACACAAAACTATATCCATACCATCTTTGTTTTCACTATCTGTCTGCCTCAATAATCGTATCAAATCGTGATGCAATTCGTATAAAATTTCGTTTGTATTAGTAATTTTTTTGAGTTGAATAATCTCATTCAATAGTTCATTGCCAATCATACTCATAAACGCACCCGGTACGCCATGACCTGTGCAATCGACAGCGGCAAAAAATATTTTATCATTATATTCACTTACCAAATAAAAATCTCCAGAAACAATATCTCTTGGGTGAAAAAACACAAAAGAATCAGGTAATAATTTTTCAATATCCTCTTTAGTTGGAAGCATAGCAGTTTGAATACGTTTTGCATAATGAATACTGCTTAAAATTTCAGTATTTTTATGTTCAATTTCTTCTTTTTGTTCACTTAATTGGTCTAACATCACTTGCATTTCTTCGTTGAGTTGCAACAATTCCTCGTTAGATTCTTTCAACTCATAAGTACGACTTTCAACCGTTTCCTCCAAATTTAAGTTATAATCTTGTAATTCTTTTTGTTGTTTTTCGATACTTGCCGCCATTTTATTGAACACATCTGCCAAATCACCAATTTCATTTTTTTCTTTGATATCTGCTCTTTGCGTCAAATCACCTTCGGAAAGTTTTTTGGCGACTTTTGTAAGACTTATAATAGGTTTTGAAAAACGCCTTGATACTAAAATAGAAACAATTACAATAGAAGTAAGAACTAAAATAGACAAAATAATTAATAAATTTTGTAAATTTTTGAGCGGTAAAAATGCTTCTTCTCTATTTATTTTTACTACAATACCCGAACGCACACTAGGCACATATCTCCAATAAGCAATTACTTCTACGCCTCTATAATCTTTAGCAAAACCAAAACTACTTTTGCCTTTTAGTGCCAATAAACCTGGGTGATTTTTATCTTTTTTATATACATCTTTTTTGATATATAAATCGCTTGTATGTCTTATTTTGGTAACTAAAATCATTTGACTATCCAACCAAGCCACGATTTTACTTTCCCCTGTTTTTCCCAAACCTGTATAATCATTGACAATTTTTTCAATTTCAACATTATTAACTTGTGCAATCAAAACGCCAATTATTTTTTTATTGATATATACAGGCGTAGCGATAAAAGCCGTAACTCTATCTAAGGCTCCATAAGTAGTAAAATCAGAAATTTGGGTTTGTAAATAAGTGCTACTTCTATCAAATATTTTTGCAATTTCAGTTTTTTTAATCCAAGTTTCTTTTTTGACATTTAAACCTAATTCAGGTTTATCATTAGAAGTAAAAACAACATCACCTTTTACATTTAATAAAAATATTTCTTCAATACCAAATGTACGTTTGTAATATTGCATATCTCGCATTGTCAAAGTATCTTTTTGGATAGATTGATATATTTTTTGCGAATTTTTGGCTGCTATTTTTGTATATTTATCTAAGGTAATTGCCATATCAGAAAAAGCCGCCAATTCTTCGACCAGCATTTCTTTGTCATTGATATATTGTTTAATTTGTTCTGATTGTCGAGTGGCAATAGCACTCAAATTATTTTCTAATTCTTCAGTAATAGTTTGATTGACATTAGTAATGACAATATACATCAATGTTCCAATGGCTAATATGCTCACTAAAAGAAACCAAAACAATAATTGCAATGCAATTTTAGGTTTAGATAAAAATAAAGATATTCTATTTTTCATTATTTTTTTTTGAATGTGCAAAAATAATATTTTTTTTATATAAATGATAAATTTGTCGATAAATAATATTTTTTTATCGACAAATATTACATTTGTAGTTATTTTTATAAAAAAAACAATTACATAAATTCATTTTCATTACTAATAATACAAAAATTGTGAAAAAAAATGTTAAAATCAAAAATAAATTTATAAAGGCAGATAAATATCAAAAGTTGTTCCTCTTGCAATTTCACTACTAAACTCCAAATATCCTTTTAAATTATGCACTGCTCTATACACGACATATAATCCAAGCCCGTTGCCTTGTGATTGTTCGCTTCCTCTAAAATATATTTCAAAAATTCGGCTTTGTATTTCTGGGTCAATTCCTTGTCCATTATCCTCAATTCGTAAGTGTAAAAAATTATCTTTTTTCTTTATTTTAATACGAATAAATGGTTTTTCTCCTTGTGAAAAAATAACAGCATTCTCGATGAGATTTTGAATAATAAACTCAATTAAATTTTTATAACTAAAAAAATTCAAATTATTTTCGATTCTAATTTTCCAAACCATTGATTTTTCATCAATTTGATTGTTATATACTTTTTGAATATTTTGAATAATCTCGCCAAATTTTATTTTTTCTTTTTTAGTTTCTTCTTTTTTGACGTGATTTATTTCGTGTATCATAATCAATTTGACGAGCATTTTATCCATATTAAAAGCCGTCTGTCTGACCATATCAAATATTTCGATACTTTTTGAGGACTCACCCAAAGTCAATCTTGCCAATTCGTGTAAACCAAATAAAGTCGTAATCGGGCGGCGCAAATCGTGTGAGGCGTGGTATAAAAAAGCATCTAACTCATCGTTCAAACGAGCCGTTTCAGAAAGTGATTGAGAAAGGGTTTGAGTTCTTTCTAAAATTTTATTTTCTAAATTTTTATTGATTTCATTAATTTCATCTTTTTGTAAATTAATTTCTTTGACCAGATTTTGTTGATAAGAATTAGATTGGGCTAATTTTTTATAAGCTTTTTCCAAAACTTCACTTCTTTTGACTAATTCTTTTTTTTGTCTTTCTGTTTGGGTAGTTTTTTTGACTAATTCTTTATTGATATTTTTTTGTTTTCTATACAACAATCCTATTAATAATATAGCCAAAAAAGCAAAAACAAGACATATAATAAACATATTTCTGACTACTTTTGCGTTTTGTATTTCAGATTTTTGTTCTAATTTATATTGTTCTTTTTTAATTATGATTTCATTTCTTTGTTCTTGCCATAATTTTTGTTGATAAATTTCATAACTTTTTTCTCTGTTTTCTCTTGTTTTTAAAGAATCATATTTGTTTTGATATTCTTTTTGGGTATTAAAAGCCTCTTGAATATTTCCTTTTTTTGCATAAATATCAGCCAATAATTTTAAAGAAGCAATTTGTTCGGGCAATATTTCTTTTTCTTTGGCATATTGATATATTTTTCTTGTTTTTTCCAAAGCAACATCAGTATTATTTTGTTTCAATAATATTTCTGCAATTTTAAGAGAAGCGGTTATATATTTTTGATGATTTTTTACTAACAAAGCATATTTTTCAGCTTGTTCAAAACTTTCCAATGCTTTTTGAATTTGATTGATTTTTTGATATAAAATTCCTTTTTCGATACAAGTTTCGGGAGCAAGTCTTTGAAATAGTTTTTGTTGTAAACCAATGCTTTCATCAAAAAATCGAATTGCTTTTTGGTTAATCGTATCATTTTCACCTTTGCTCATACTCGTATAAGTTTTTGCTAAAGAATGTAAAGTCAATGTAAAATCAGCATCAGCATTTTTATTTTTCTTTTTAGTCGTATATAATTGATAACTTTTGTTTAAATAATCAAGAGATTTTTCGTAATTTCCTTGTTTTTGATAACTCAAACCAATTCGATTATAATTTCTCATTATCCATTCGATTTGATTTAATTTTTTCGCATATTCCAAACTTTTTTCATTTGCTTCTATACTAAATTCATAATTTTCTAATTTATCATACAAAATAGACAATCTCCAATAATCAGTGGTTATTCCTTTTATGTTATTGGTTTCTTCGTGAATATCTATGCTTTTTTGGTAATTTTCTAAGGCAATTTTATAATAACTTTGTTTTTCTGCTAACTCTGCCAAAAACCGATAACCAAGTGCTTCGCCATGTCTATAATTGATTTTTTTTGCTTTTTCGATACTTTTCAAAAGCAATAATTTAGCTTTATGATAATTTGCTTTGGTTTGATATAACCAACTTTGTAGCCTTGTGTTCCAATATTGTCCAAAAAAATATTCATAATGTATAGCATTTTTGTACGCAATTTCTAACATTTTTTCTGCTTCATCTGTTTTCAAAGACATCATTTTTAAAGAAAGTGCATTTTGAACGTCAATTTTTGAAATCGGATGGTCAAATTGTTTTAATAAAACTTTCAAAGAATCTTCAGAAAGAGATTGTAAAAAGTCTTCTTTTTGCTCATAAGCCAACTTTAAAATATAACTTTGAACGCTTGTTACCTTGTTTTTCTCACTTTCTTGACTGAATAAATTGATATGAATGGCAAAGCAAAATATATTTATCCAAAAATAAAAAGATATTTTTTTGAATAAATATGAGTAAAAAAAGATAATTTTATGTAAAAATAACCACATTCCATTTAATACATTTTGCATTTGATGTGCAAAAGTAGTTATTTTTTACAATTTTAAGATAAAATCTTATAAAATATATAATAAAATCAAAAAAAAATAGTTTTTATATAGTTCTAATCGCCCCAAAATTAGAAAGCAACTTAAAAAATAGTTATTTAATCTTTTACAAAAAAAATCCATTGGGGAAAAGGATATATTTTTAATATGAAATTAAAAGAAATTGCTACCATTTCTGGTAAGCCCGGTTTGTTCCGTATTTTTAAACCTACAAAAGGTGGCGTTATTATTGAAGCGATTGACGAAAAAAAAGCAAAAACTATTGTTTCAAGTACACATAAAGTTTCAATTTTACACGAAGTTTCAATTTATACGACTACCAAAGAAGGTTCTGTCCCTTTAGCAGATGTATTGAGAGATATTAATAATAAATTTAATGGCGTTTTACCAATTATTCCACAATCTGATAATAAAGTTTTATTAGATTTTTTGGAAGATATACTACCTGAATATGATAAAGAAAAAGTAAAACCTTCTGATGTCAAAAAATTATTAACTTGGTATAATATTTTAACAAAATACACACCCGCTACTTTCGATACGTTGCACGAAGTAGAAGAACAAACCACAGAAACAGAAACAGAAACAGCAGAAGCAAAATAAATTAGAAAAAATAAAAATTCGCAAAAAAAATGTTTACTTTTTTTGCGAATTTTTTTATTTTATTTTTTTAAAAATATAACCTTACTAACGATTCTGCAATACAAGCAGGTTTTTCTTGCCCTTCTATTTCAAAAATACAATTGACCGTAATTTGAACCCCCAAACCATTTTGCACCTCCTCCACTTCCAATAAATTGGCTTTCATTCTAATTTTGCTATTGACCAAAACCGGAGCGGTAAATCGAACTTTATTTGTGCCGTAGTTAATACCCATTTTTACGCCTTTGATTTCCCAAATTTTTTCCAACAAAACGGGCATCAAAGAAAGCGTTAAAAAACCATGTGCGATAGTTGTTCCCATTGGCGTAAATTTCGCCATTTCAGGATTGACATGAATAAACTGGTGGTCGCCTGTTGCGTCTGCAAAAGCGTTGATGCGTGCTTGGTCTATCAAAAACCAATCAGAAACTCCTAAATCTTGTCCTTTTTTTGAAAAAAGGTCATTTTTTCCTTCAATAACTAACATTTTTTTGTGTTTATATGTTTTAAAAATTATAAAATCCACCTAAATTGATACTCAAAACGGTTGCATAACTTTTCTTTTCAGGCACTGCAATTCCGTTGGCTTTGATATTCAAATCGATATTAAAACTTGAGTTGAAAAAATAAGCACAACCTACCGCAGGTGCAATTCCAAAGTTAGTAGCATTTCCATTGATTTCGATAGCACCCAAAGTTGAGAAGTTAGGTTGCCCTGCTAACGCCGCAAATTTTCCTAAATCAAATTTAATATTTTCAGTATCTCTGATATAAATACCGACATCACAGCCCACATAAGGACGTATTTTTTCAGTCAAAATATTGTATTCGAAGCCAACATTTACCATATAAAAATTAACTTTGGGTACTTTTATTCTTTCATTTTCAGGATTCTGGTCATTAAAAAGATTAATTAGATCTGCTGTACTTTTACTCAAACCTATGGCTTGTGAGAACTTTCCTAAGTCATCGCCTGCTCGTCCAAATGCTAAAAAACTAATATTTTGTGTAAAAGTCCAACGTTTATTGATTTGATATTTAGTGGTAAGACTCGTTCCATAACCATTTTTATTGATAGTTCCGAAGTCGCCTGCGGGAATACCATAATTAAAGCTTGCTCCTATTCTAAATTTTTTAGAATCTTGATTTTCTTGGGCTGATAAT
>RDXZ01000063.1 GCA_004293265.1 Bacteroidota bacterium
GCGTGGACGCTTGCACCAGTTAATATCTCGTGCAAGCGTCCACGCTTGCACGAAATTCAAAATAATAATTTTATTAACCAACCTAAATAGTTACTTTTTCTTTATGGCGAAATATTTGTTTTACGCCCTCGCTTGTGTCCCACAAGCGAATATTGTAACAAACAAATCTTACACCAAAGACGACTGCTTGTGGGACACAAGCAGGGGCGAATTGGTTGTCTAAATACATATTTTTTTTTAAATTTCAAATATATACAAAATTTTTACAGCAAGGAATATTTTAAAAGTGTTTTATTGATTATCAATTTTAAGGTTCTTCTAAAATTTATACAGAAAATTATCACAGGAATCACGCAAATTATGCGGATTTTATGGATTAAAACGAATTTATTTTTATAAATTTTATCTTTATAAATGTTAGAAGAACCTAAATAATTTGTTTTTGTAGAAAATTAATTTTATTTTTGCAATTATATTTTTAAAAATATATAATTTATTTTAAAAAATTCGTTATTTGTATATTAAAATTTTATTTTTTATGAAAAAATTGATAATAACTTCTTTTATTTGTTTAATTTTTAGTATTAATGCTTTTGCACAAAGCAAAAAAGATAAACAATTTGTAGCACAAGAAGCAACTAATTTTCTAACTGCTTTTAATAATGCAGATATTGATGCTACTTTAAAATATTTATATCCACAAATTTTGATAAATACGGGTATAAAAATCGAAGATTTTAAACCATATTACCAAAGATTTTATAAACAAATGGGAGAAATGGGACAAAGATATGAAAATTTATCTATCAAAAATCCTTCTGAGATTATTGTAAAAGATAATATTTGGCAGTGTGCCGTTCCTTATGAAACCATCATCACAAATGACGCACAAAAAATGAAAATCGAAACAAAAGCAAATCTTTGGGCTATTTCTGAAAATCAAGGAAAAACTTGGCGCTTTATAGATTTGGTGCAATTTGACCAAAATAAAATTCCTACCATTTTGCCAATTTTTAATACTGATTTGAAAATATCACCTTTAGAACAAAAAAAGTTATAATTTTAAATTTTTTTACTTATAAATAATCTATAAATATGAAAAAAGTAATTTTAACAACTGCATTAATGTTATGTATTATTGCTGTTAGTTTCGCACAAAAGTCAGCCAAAGACGCAAAAAAATTAAACATAAAATCTTTTGGCAATGATATGTGTCAATGTATGGATAAAGTTTTTGGGAAGCTGCACCCCGCTATCAAACAAATGTTTATTGATATTGTGGAAGTCGGAGAAGACCAAGCCAAAACTAAATTGGAAAAATATATCATGGAAAAGCCCAACGAGAAAGGTGCTATCGAAAAATCTATCGAAAGCATAGAAGATGTGGAAAAAGAAATGGATGCAAAATGCCCCGAAATGAAAAAAAAATATCAAGGGTTGGATATGACCAATGAAGATAAGGCAAAAGTTATCGAATATTTGGAAAAAAAGAAAGGCTGTAAAATGGCTGCCGCCATTATGAAATCAAAATAAACTCATAACAATATTATTAAAAAACTAAAAAAAAACCTCTCATTTTTGTTTGAGAGGTTTTTATTTTGTAATTATTTTTTTAGTTCCTGTAAAAATTTCGTATATTATTTCTTGCTGTAAAAATTTTGTATATATTTGAAATTTTAAAAAAAATATGTATTTAGACAACCAATTCGCCCCTGTTTGTGTCCCACAAGCAGTCATCGTTGGTGTAAGATTTGTTTGTTACAATTCGCTTGTGGGACACAAGCGAGGGCGTAAAACAAATATTTCGCCATTTTTAATTAATATACGAAATTTTTAGAGTAACTATTTTTATTTCTTTTTCTTATCCACTGCTTCTGCCTCGCCTGTGAGCATAAAAATAAAATTACCGCCTTCGTGTCCTACGCCTGTTAGATTGCTTCCGATAGGAGTTTGTTGAGTATTGGCTGTTACTTGCCCTTTTACATACTCAATTACTTCTGAAGCACGCAATCTATCTTTTAAATTA
This sequence comes from Bacteroidota bacterium, assembly GCA_004293265.1. Taxonomy (GTDB): domain Bacteria; phylum Bacteroidota; class Bacteroidia; order Cytophagales; family Microscillaceae; genus RDXZ01. The sequence goes on from RDXZ01000063.1 coordinate 2,027, forward strand.
GATTTTAAATAGTTGATAAGTGCTGTGGCAAACGGACTATTTTTTCCTTTTTCACCATCAGAAACCTCTTCTAAATTCCCTGAACTTAATCCCCAGCGAGATTTCAAAGATTCTTTTGCTTCTTCTTCTGCTCCACCTCTTTTGCCAGCTTCTGATGCAAACAATGAACCCGAAAAACAAGCGTCAGCCACTAAAAATATATGACGAAAAGCATCTAATCCTTTGATATAATTACGAATATGGTCATTAGGAATATAAGTAGAAGTAGCATTTCCACCTAATCTACCATTAGAAGGAATCCAATATCCTAAGTCAAAAGAAGGGTCATAAGAGCCATGCCCTGAATAATAAATCAATAGATTATCTTGTGGAGTTGCTTTTGCTTTCAAACTTTCAAAGGCATCTCTTACATTTTCAGGTGATGCTTCTTCATTTAGATATTCAAAAATATTTTCATCAATAAAACCATATTTTTCTTTCAAAACCGCTTTCAAATCGCGTGCATCTTTCACCGCATTTGCCAAAGATTTCCAATGTTTGTATTTATCAATGGCAATAATTAATAAATAATTTTTTCCGCCTTCACTTACTACCAAGTCCAAATCTTCGGCTTCACCGCTTCCTAACAAATAGCTGACATCAAAGCTATGGAGTGTGCTTGTTTTAGAGGCACGATTTTCTTTTGGTTTTTCTAATTCACTTTGTGCAAACGAGCTCCAACTAAGTAAAGATAGTAAGAAAAATAATGCAAATATTTTTTTCATTTTATTTTAATTTTATATTTTAATAAGATACTGATTTAATTATTAAACGTAATAAAAATAATTTCGTTGTAAATTTGAAATTAAAAATTATCAAAATTTGAAACTTAATCCCATTTGTGTAGATTGTCCGTCAATCAAAGGAAAAACTTTCAATGTAGTTTCGTTTCCTTTTTCTTCTTCTAATTTTCTTTTTTCTGCCGCTACGCGTCTTCTATTTTTTACGCCTCTGATATATACCCCAACCACATCAGCAATCCAAATGCCTGCACCTGTTGCAAAAAAAGCAGTGGCTAAATTTTTTGAATTTTGTGCTTGTTTATACAAACTTTCGTGTTCTGCACTACTATTGGCAAGTCTATCTGTATAACGATTATACCTTCTGTTTGCCTCTAATTGAAAAATTGCTCCTGTAATCAAACAACCATAAGTGGCAATCGTAATTACCCCATAATTATAACCATTTCTTACTTTGGTATCGCCCCAACCTGGCACCAAAAGAGAACGCAGTGCATATTTTGGACCTCCTGTTGATATTTTTGGAATTTCTGTTATGTCTAATTTAAACATAATATTTTTTCCGTCAAAATAAGGATTATCTTTTTTGAAAGACCATGAAGCCTGTTTGTTTTTTCCGGGTTTGATGCTATCTCCAATATCTCCTTTTACTGAAAATAAAGGACCTTTAAAAGAGTTTCCTTTGTTGTTTGAGTAAAATAAACGTGCTTTGTAATATCGATTGGGTGCCGCCTTCAAATCATAAGTAATGCTAATAGTTGTATCAGCTTGATTTAACTTAATAGAGGATTCTTTAAAATCGACTTTAATTTTATTTTTAAAATAAAAAATTTGTGCATAAGATTTAGATATAAATCCAAAACAAAATAAGCAAATAGATAAAAATAAAAGTTTTTTCACAGCAGTAAATTTGTTGATATTTGAAAATTATGACAAAGATAGTGAATTTGTTTTATTATAAACAAATTTTTCTTTGATTATTTTTATATTATGCTATTTTTTTTTCTAAATATATCTGATTTCATTATTTTTATTCTAATTTTGTAAAAAAATATACGTTTAAAAAAAATATGCAAAATTATTTAGATTTTCTTACCGAAAGATTAGAAAAAGAATTACCTGCTCAAAAAGCACACGAATTATTATCACCACCTTTTCGATTTTCTGAAAAAAATAGATATATACCCAATGAAAATACAAGAAAAAGTGCAGTTTTGATTTTATTATATCCACAAAATAATATTTGGTATTTGCCTTTGATGTTAAGACCAAAAAATTCAGGAGTTCATAGCGGACAAATCTCGTTACCCGGTGGAAAAAAAGAACAAAATGAAGATTTAATTGATACTGCAATGCGTGAAGCAAGAGAGGAGATGGGAATTATCATACAAAAAAAACAAATTTTAGGAACTCTTACTGAATTATATGTTCCGCCGAGCAATTTTTTAATTCAGCCTTTTGTGGCTTATACACTTGAAAAACCAAATTTTATTTTGAATGAAGATGAAGTAGAAAAATTAATAGAGTTTCCTTTTGAGATGTTATTAGATGAGAATATTATCAAAACAAAAAAAATTACTACACAATATATGTCGTCTGACGTTCCTTATTTTGATTTTGAGAATCATACTATTTGGGGAGCAACTGCTATGATTTTGAGTGAACTAAGAGAAATTTGTAAAGAATTGAAATAAAAAATATTTTTTTCGTATAAAATAAAAAAAATCGTTGTTTTATCTATTTTTGATGAATACTAAAAATTAAAAAACACAAAATATATCATCTTTAAAATAAACAATGAAAAATAAAATATTCTTTCTATTTGAAAAAATAAACTTTTTATAATGTATATAATTAGTTGAAAATCAATTATTTATATTATTTCTATTTTTTTTTGGCAAAAAAATTGTAAAAAATTAAGAAAAAAGTTTGTTTTTTCAATATTAGTCTATACTTTTGAAACACGAAACAAAATCTTGTTAAAAGATACTGACTAAAAAATAAAAAACTGGTGGCAAAGCTACCAGTCTTTTAGAAAAACTATCTTCAAACTTTTACTAAAACTTAACTATCCAAATGCACACTTTTTACCAGAAATATGTGCATTTTTTTTGTTGTTATATATATAACATAAAAATATAAAATTTATTACTTTTTTTATATTATTTTTTTTTATTTTTTTTGATAGATATAAAATAATTCAAAAATCAATCTGATAAATAAAAAAAATTACTTCCAAAAATATATAATTTTTAGAAGTAATGATAAATGTTAGTCAATGAAAAAAATATTAAAAAAATACATTTATTTTTTCAAAAACTCGATAATATTTTCGATGCTTAATTTTTGTTGCTCTCCACTTTGCATATTTCTAAAAGTGAGTAGATTATTTTGCATTTCATCAGAACCAATCACAATCACATAAGGAATTTTTTTGGCATCAGCATATCCAAATTGTTTTTTTAATTTGGCACTTTCGGGGTAGATTTCAGTTTTTATATTGTCATCTCTTAATCTTTTGACCAAAGGCAATGCGTATTTTTCAGCAATTTCATCAAAATTAGTGAACATTACTTGGGTAGATGTTTGGGTGTTTTCAGGGAATAATTTTAACTCCTCCAATACATCAAATAATCTATCAATACCAAAAGAAAAACCAACTCCTGCCAAATTTGGCACGCCAAAACTTGCAGTTAAATTATCATAACGCCCGCCACCGCTTACGCTTCCGATAGTTACTTGATTGATTTTGACCTCAAAAATTGCTCCTGTGTAATAAGAAAGTCCTCTTGCTAATGTCAAATCAAATGCGACATTCAAATCTTTTTCTAAATCAACGTTAGGTTGTGAAATTGATAATAATTCAAAAATTTTGCTCAAATCTTCGATGCCTTTTTTGCCTGCTTCAGACGAAACAAATTGTGTTTGTAATATTTCTTTTTTATCTTCCCAATTTCCTTTCAAAGCCAACAAAGGCTGTATTTTTGCCAAAGAATTTTCATTAAAACCCTTTTCTTTGAGTTCTAACTCTACTTTTTCGATGCCAATTTTATCTATTTTATCAATGGCTACACACAAATCGGCTACTTGATTGCCCGCGCCTGCGACCTCAGCCAAGCCCGTCAAAATTTCTCTATGATTGATTTTAATTGTAAAATCTTTCACTCCTAAATTGTTCAAAACTTCGTTTATCATCAAAATAATATCTACTTCGCATAACAAAGATTTTGTACCGACCACATCAGCATCACATTGATAAAACTCACGATAACGTCCTTTTTGGGGATTATCGCCACGCCAAACAGGTTGAATTTGGTATCTTTTGAAAGGAAAACTCAATGTACCACGATTCATCGCCACAAATCGAGCAAAAGGTACGGTTAAATCATATCTGAGTGCTTTTTCGCTAATCTTTGGTGTAAGTTTTTTGCTTCCTTGTTCGAGGTCTTTGGTAGATATATCTTTTAAATAATCGCCTGAATTTAAGATTTTAAAAATAAGTTGGTCGCCTTCTTCTCCATATTTTCCTGTTAAAACTTCTAATTTTTCGATGCTTGGTGTTTCTAAGGGTAAAAATCCAAATTTTTCAAATACTTTTCTAATGGTTTGCAAAATATAATTTCTTTTTACCATAATTTCAGGTGAAAAATCTCTTGTTCCCCTTACTAAGCTGGGTTGTGTGATGTCCATTTTTTCGAATTATTTTTTTTATTTTTTCGCAAAGTTAGTGAATATTTTTTATTTTGAGCGTATTTTTTTTCTTTTTTCTTCATAGATATAATCTTTTTAAAGTTTTTGCTGGCTTGATTTTTTAATGACATAGTTAAAAAAATTTCAAAAAATACTTGGTAATTTGTTGTTTTTTTTGTAATTTTGTGCTACAAATAAATCTAATCTATTAGAATGTCTGATTTGAATAAAATGTATCTTTTTAGAATGACACATATTAATAATATTCCGCATATTCTTCAAAACGGCATTACTCATTTGAGCTCAGTAAAATTGAAGTTTTATTTATATTCAAATTAGAAAATGAATGACGAAAAAAAAGAAAGAATAAAACTAACTCCTGCCAGAGCAATGTTATTGGGTGTGTTGTATGATTTGGTTCATTGTGGCGAATTTGTATCAGAATTTTCATCAGAAAAAATTGCTTATTTTTTACAGCGATTTGGAGCAAAAGATGCTTTTAAATTAGAATTTCAACCCAATTTTTACGGACCTTATTCAGGTAAAGTAAAACATGTTTTGTATTATTTGAACGGAAGCTATATTATGGGATATAACTCAAAAGACAAAAAACCTTTTGAAGAATTGGGATTAATGATTGATGCTGAAAGTGATGTAAATCAATTTTTAGATAAAGACGAAAATGAAAATTATAAAAAAATTGTAGAAAAAACTAAATCATTTTTGACAGGATTTTACTCAGATTTTGCTTTAGAATTACTTTCTACTATAGATTTTATTATTTTAGAAAAAAAAGTAAATTCAAAAGAAGATGTTACCAAAGAATTAGAAAATTGGAATGATAGAAAAAAAACCTTGTTTAACAATCCAAAATTTATCGAAATAACATTCAATCACTTAAATTTACATCTAAATTATAAAGAACCTAATTAAATAAAAATTTTTTATTCAAAAAAATCATAAAAAAAACCAGTTTGCAAATTTTTTTGCAAACTGATTTTTTTTACTAAATATCAAACCTAAACACTCGCCAAAGCAAGCGTTTTTACTTTTTCGAATGCTTGTTGAAAATCCGCTTTAATGTCTTCTATATGCTCTATACCCACCGAAACACGCAACAAAGTAGGCGTTACACCTGCCGAAATTTGCTCATCGATGCTTAATTGTTGATGTGTAGTGGCAGCAGGTTGAATAATCAACGTTTTTGCATCTCCTACATTTGCCAAATGGCTTGTAAGTTCCAAAGCATTGACAAATTGTTCTGCATTTTCTTTTTCTCCATCTATTTCAAAAGAAAGCACCGCACCAAAACCATTCGTCAAATATTTTTTTGCTAATTGATGATATGGGCTACTTGCCAATCCGGGATAATTCACTTTTGCTACTTGTGGGTGATTTTCCAACCATTTTGCTAATTCTAAAGCATTGTCCACGTGCCTTTGCACACGCAAAGAAAGTGTTTCTAAACCTTGAATAAACAAAAATGAATTAAAAGGACTAATCGCAGGACCCAAATCTCGCAAACCTTCTACTCTTGCTCTGATAATAAATTGAATATTTCCAAAAGGACCTTTTTTACCAAAAACATCATTGAAAACTAAGCCCTGATAACCTTCTGATGGCTCTATAAATTGTTTAAATTTACCATTGCCCCAATCATAATTGCCCGAATCTATGATAACTCCGCCAATACTTGTGCCATGCCCACCAATCCATTTGGTTGCAGAAGCCACCACAACCGCCGCTCCATGCGCGATAGGTTTGAACAAATAACCACCCGCTCCAAAAGTATTATCTACCACCAAAGGCAAATCGTGTTTTTTGGCTAAAGCAGCAAAGGCTTCAAAATCAGGAATATTAAAACCCGGATTTCCTGTGGTTTCTAAATAAATTGCTTTTGTGTTTTCGTCAATCAAACGTTCAAAACTTTCCACATTGTCGCCATCAGCAAAACGTGCATCTATGCCTAAACGCTTGAAAGCCACTTTGAATTGATTATAAGTTCCTCCATATAAAAATGAAGTTGTTACAAAATTTTGTCCCGCTTCCAAAATATTATTCAAAGCAATAAATTGTGCTGCCTGCCCCGAACTTACCGCCAAAGCTGCCACTCCACCTTCCAATGCCGCTATTCTTTTTTCAAAAACATCAGTAGTGGGGTTCATCAGGCGTGTATAAATATTGCCAAATTCTTTCAATGCAAATAAATTAGCACCATGTTCTGCATTTTTAAACACATAAGAACTTGTTTGATACAAAGGCACTGCACGCGCACCTGTGGTTGGGTCTGCTTCTTGTCCTGCGTGGACTTGTAAAGTTTCAAAATGATAATTTGCCATAATAATTAGTAATGAGTGATTTTTAAATTTTTAAAATGATTTTTTTTAAATTAAAAGTATATAAAATTGATAGACTAAATAGAGTTATATTGTAGAAACATTTTTTATCACTAAAAAAGTTCATTATTGTTATTTTTATTTTTTAAAATAAAAAATTAACAACAACAACAACAACAATTTTTTTGAGTTGATGAAAAATAAGAAGGAGTTGGAATAACGAAATTTTGAGCAATAATAATCATAATTAATAATTTTTTTTGGTTTATATTTCCTAACAAATTTTTTAGGCAGGATTTAGCACCTTATTTTAGTGAATAGGTTGTTAGTCGTTCTTTGAGCCTGTACTCTCCCGACTTCTTTATAAGCCAATTTTTATGCTCTATTGATGAGTTTTTGAATTGACAATGCAAAATTAAAATCTATTTTTGAGATTTCCAAATTTTTTTTTATTTTTTGTAATAAATTAATTGATTGTTTGTTATTTTGGTGCAAGCGTGGACGCTTGCACCAGTGAGTATCTCGTGCAAGCGTCCACGCTTGCACGAAGTTCATTAAATTAATTGATTGTTTGTCTTATCAAAAGAAAAAATGGTTCAAAAATGTCCATATTTAAAAAAATATTTTATTTTTTTTAGAAAATTAGGTTTAAAAAAATTACTCATATTTTTTTTTATGATTTGATTTTCTTCTATATTTTTAACAAATTGATATGGTTTTTCGACCAAATCTACTTCAAATTTTTGTGTATTAGGTGTGTGCGCACCTGTATTATCTGTTCCAATATTTTTAATTTTAGAGTCAATAGGATACAAACAAAAAGCATTTTGTTTAAAATGTGTATAAATCCAGCGAATTGCCCAAGAATCTACAAAGCCTTGATGTTGTTTTTTCAACATCAAAACTAAATCTTCTCCAATACTGCTCAATTGTTTTTTTTGTGTATTATTTTTGATAAAATATGGATAATCAGTCATTTGCCAATCTGCTTTTTTCCATCTATTTTCCCAAGTTGCCCAACCCCAAGAGGAAGTTCTTTGTGTGATAAATACGTTTTCTATGTAGTCAATAGGAATATCAATAGGAAAAGTATAACCAGAGATAGAAAAAATTTTATTTTCATTTTCATAAAAATTCAAGGCATCATTCATATAATTCAAAAAATCAGGCGTAGAAATCATATCATCTTCTAAAACGATTATTTTTTTATAAATATTGATGACCTCAGAAACTCCCGCAATGACAGAATTTGCTAAGCCCCAATTTTTTTCTCTTGTGATAATATTTATTTTTTTAAAATCTATCTCATTGATTTGATTTTTGATATAGTTTTGGATATAACTTTTTACTTCATTTATTTTTATTTCATCTTCTTGGTTTTTTGCTCCATCAATATAAATAAAAACTTCACTTTGACGTGCTAAGTAATTTTTTGCTAAACTTTCGATAGTTTTTTGGAGATGCAAAGGGCGATTATAAGCAAAAACAACGATAGGTGCTAAAACAGATGTTACATTCATAAATAAAAAAAATTAAAAAGTATGTAAAAAACCATTTTTCCAAATCAATTCAGGTTTTAATTTTCCTTGTGCATACAATATTTCTCTAAAATCATCAGTAGGAAAGGCTAATAAATCCGCCTGAAATCCAATATCTATTTTTCCTATATGATTGATATTCAATGCTTTGGCGGCTCTAAATGTAATTCCTGCCCATAGTTCTGCCATACTTAATTTTTGGTAAGTTCCTAAAATAGAAGTTTGTGCCAATAAATCTCCCATCGGAGCAGAACCCGGATTCCAATCTGTTGCGATGGCTACACAAGCGCCAAAATCTAATAATTTTCGGGCAGGAGGCATCATTATTCCCAAGCCCAAACACGCACCGGGCAAAACCGTTGCGACTGTATCAGAATTTGCCAATATTTTGATTTCTTTTTCGGTACTTGCTTCCAAATGATCTGCACTTAACGCACCTACTTCTACAGCCAAAACAGAGGCTTCAGGGTGGAATTGGTCAGCGTGGATAGTGATTTCAAAACCTAAATTTTGCGCAAATTGAATATATTTTTTTGCTTCTGTGCTTGTAAAAGCAGTATCTTCTACAAAAATATCAATTCTGTGGCTTAATTTTTTTTCTTTGACAACAGGTAATAAATCTTTACATAATAAATCCAAATATTCATTTGATTTTCCTAAAAATTCTTTTGGAATAGTATGCGCCGCTAAGCAAGTACTTATCAAATCTATAGATAATTCTGCGTTGGCGTTTTGAATAGCAGATAACATTTTGAGTTCGTGTTCTACATTCAATCCATAACCACTTTTGACCTCACAAGTCGTAATTCCTTCTCTAAAATGTCTTTTTGCTCTTTCTATCAAGGAATTTTTGAGTGATAATTCGGTGGCTTCTCTTGTTTTTTCAACAGAATATAAAATTCCACCGCCTTCTTTGGCAATGTCTAAATATGTTTTTCCGTCTAATCTTTTAGCAAAATCTCCTGCACGTGAGCCTGCATAACATAGGTGCGTATGGGAATCGATTAAGCCTGCGGTCAGTACAAATTTTTGTTCCAAGACTACAAATTCTGCGTTCAATTCTTTTGCTTTTGGTAATAAATTTTGGTAGGTATCTACGGCAATAATTTTTTGATTATCAATCAAAATTCCACCATTGTTAATAATTTCTAATTGATTATCTTTCAAAGCACCTTTGAGGGACAAATGACGCATCGTCAAAATTTGAGAAAAAGGAAATATAAATTGCATACAATAGAAAGTTTGAAAAGATATTTTTCTGATTATGCAAAGATAAAAATATTTTATCTAAATAAAAAAGAAAAGTTTTAAAATAATTAAACTTTGGACATAATTTGATACACCACATATCAAAACATATTAATTGGTGCAAGTATCTAAATAGTTACTCAAATGTTATGAATAAAAAAAACTTTTTCTCAAAAAGAAAAAGTTTTTTAACACAACAAAATTTTAATTTTAAAATTTATACTTCACAATGAATATATGCACAAAAAAATTAAAAACAACTGACTATAAAAATATCATTTTTTGTACGACACCATTCACTACTTCATACACAATCGTACATTTTTGAACTTTTCCCGCTATTCTTTCTACACTAATTTCATCAATCACACGATTATCTTGAGTTTTTCGGCTCAATAATTCTGTTTTGAAATTAGGATTAGTTTCGAAAAATTGGGCATAATTTTTTCTTAACTCATCTTTGCCTTTGTATAAGATTTTGTTAGGAAAAAGACTTACTTCCACATTTGTATCAAAATAAGATATAAAGTTTTGTAAGTCGCGTTTCGAATACGCATCAAATATTTTCTCGACAGTTGCCTCCACTGGGGCATCAGCCATTGCATAACTTGACATCGAAACGTCTTTTGATTTGTTAAAAGGTTGGTTGGATAAACTTAATCCTACACTCAACGCTAAAATAATGAAAGATTTCATAATAAAAAAAAATTTAAAAATGGTTATATGGTAACTTCTAATAACAAGACAAATATTTTTATAATAAGGTTGCACGCAATTTTTTTATTTTTTTTGTTCTTGTTTTCTTTTTATACTTAGTAATAATATATCACATAATATTACAATATTACAAAGAACTTTTTTATACATATTACTATGTAATACATATTACAGAATTTATGATAAAAACAAACTTATATTTTAATTTTTTGATTGACTTATTATTTTACTTTTCATACAGATAAGTAGAATGGTTTTAAATAACATTACATTATTGGGTGTTAAAAAAAGTTAAGAGTGTATTTTAGTTGAAATAAAATACACTCCTAATGATTTAAAATAAAAAATAAAGGTTCTTCGAAAGTTATTGCGACAATACTATTTTTGGATAGCAGAAACGCTTACCTAAGCCTAATTTGAGCCTACCTTTTGGTAGCTCCGTAATAACTTTCCAAGAACCAAAACTTAAAATAAATAATGTATGGTTACAAGCAGAAATTACCCAAAAATCTCAGAAAATTATAGACCTATTACGTAAAATTTAGAAAGTTAGGGTTTAAAAACCTATAAAGTCTTAAAAGATTTTATAGGTTTAATAGATTGACAATCAATTATTTATAATTAATAAAAATAGGTTTAAAATATTCTAAAAACCACTTTTTGATGTGTATATCTTAATTTTTGACAATTTTGATTTCTTCGCCTTCAGTAACTTCTCTAAAACCTTCGTCTATCAATTTTTCAGTTCCTTGTAAACCTTCTTTGATTTCAGTACGATTTTTATAAGTGTCGCCTGTTTTTAAACGGACTTTTTTAGCAATCATTTTTCCATCTTTTTCTTCACCAACAAAAACAAACAAACCTGCTTTGTCTTTTTGAATAATATTAGTAGGAATAACAGTGGCTTGTGCTTTTTCGTAATTTTTTAAACGAACTCTTGCTAACAAATCAGGTTTAAGTTGTCCATTAAAATTACTAAGCCATATTTCAGCCTTAAAAGTTCTGTTTTCAGGATTGATAGTTTGTCCAATCAAAGAAATTGAACCATCAACTTCTTTATCCAACGAAGGAAAATATACTTTTACATTATCGCCTTGTTTTACTTTGTTGAGATAACTTTCAGAAATATCAGCTATCACTTTTACTTGAGAAGTGCTTACTAAACGTAGAACAGGCATACCCGGCATTGCATTTTGTCCTTTTTTCATAAACAATTCTTCCACAATTCCTGAGAAAGGTGCAACAATAGAAGAAGAACGAATTTGTGCTTGAAGTGTTTGTAATCTTTTTTCTAAACCTTCTTTGTTGTTTTTAGCCTGCAAAAACTGAATTTCTGTTCCGACTTTTTGTTCCCAAAGTGATTCTTGTTTTTTAAAAACTACCTCCGCTAAATCCAACGAACTTTTTACTTCTGCAATTGTTTTTTGAATTACGTCATTGTCTTGTATCGCAATTACCTGTCCTGCTCCGACTGCTTGCCCTTCCGAAACGTTCATAGTGCGAATTACTCCCATACTTTCAGCAGTTAAAACCATATTATTATCTGCTTTGACAGTGCCTTGTACTTCTACATAGCTTGTAAAATTATCGTTTGAAAGGTTAATAATTGTTACTAATGTACCCGTTTTTTGTTCTTTTTTTGTGTTTCCTGCGTCAGTAATTTCTTTTTCTAAAAGTCTAATTTCTGCATTTAGTTTTTCGAGAGCAATTTTTTTCTCTTTCAAAAGGCTTTTTTTACTTTCTAATGAATTACTGCCACCACAAGCGGTAAAAAAAATAAAAGATAGTATCAATAAATATTTCATATTTAATAATAATTAAAAAATTTATACAAATAAATTTTTGAATGGATAAGTATTTTGAGTATAACAAAAGGAAACTATAAAAAGTTTAAAAGTTTCCAAAGTTTTTTACTTTTGTGATAAATATAAAAAAAAAATTAAGTTATATCAAAAGTAGTCATCAAAAAATCTACTTTTGACAAAATTTTATCCAATAACAAAGGTTTTTCGATACAATGAAAAAAACTATATTTTTTGACTTCATTTTTTTGAATACTATGGTTTGTCAATACTAATGTAGGTGGAATTTTTTTAGAAAATCTTTGTTTTGCCATCAAAATCCACTCGATTCCGTTGAGATTAGGCATATCAAAATCTGTGATAATCAAATCAAAATCGGTTTCTCCAAACAATCCCAAAGCCTCCAAGCCGTCCATTGCTTCTATTACTTCATAATTTGCATATTCTAAAGGTAGTTTTAACCATTCTCTTAGACTTTTTGCATCTTCTACTAACAAGATTTTTTTTTTCATTTTTTTTGGATATTTATTTGGGGTAAAATGGCTTAATATTTATCAATTATTCCGTTTTTTTTACCATTTTGTAGCGGCAAATATACACAAAAAAAATTAGTAAATAAATAAAATAAACCAAACAATAAAACGTTTTTTTATTTTACTAACTTTCTTAACTTTCCAAAAGGTTTAAACTTTTGGAAGTTGCCAAAAAAACATTATGAAAAAAATATTTTTGTTTATCTTTTTATTTTTTATTTCTCATCTTATTTTTTCACAAAAAAAAGATATCAACCAATATTTTAAAATATTTCAACAAACCGAAGAGAAAAAATTAAACCCTTCGAACAATCAAAAAATTACTTTTACTATTTTAACTACAAAAAATAGTACAAATTTTTTAGAAGCCAATGCAAAAGACGTGAGCAACGAAGGAGAAATACATCTCAAATCTTACCAAATGAGAGTTTTTGAAACTAAAAACAAGAAAAATATTATTGTTGTTTTTGGTATGAATTGTTGGACAGGTTGCGTGAGTAACATCAATGAGATGTATTTTTTTGACGAAAATATGAAAGATATTACTAAAAAAATATTGCCTCAAAAAAAAATTATCGATTATTTTAAAAAATTTGTTAAAAAAGAAGTACAGATCGAAAATGCTTTTTTAGCTGATTTTTATGATGATAATGGCACAATTAAATTATATTTATCTGCTCATTATTTAACTATAAAAGAGCAAGAGATTATCGATAACACTGCTTTTTTAGTGTTTGATGCTAAAAAAGGAACATTTAATTTTGTAGAACAAATTTCTAAGAAATAATAAAAAATTTTATCAAAAAAAGTTTATATTTTAGAAAAAATAATTTTTTTTCTTTGAAAAAAATATCTATTTTTGTGAAAGTTTTTTAATCTTTATGTTCTTAAAAAATATTTTTATGTATATATTTTTGTTTGTATTTTTATTTATTGGTTCTTTTTTATCTGCACAAAATATTGCTATGCACACGTGGCGCATACACGCTAACTATCAATCAGCACAAAAAATTACTTTTACCAATTCCAGAGCCTATATTCAATCCACAAATGGTGTTTTTTTTCTTCCTTTTGATGAAAATAATGTCTATACTTTATCTAAAAATGATGGTTTGAGTGAAGGAATTATTACCTCAATAGGTTTTGATGCTCAAAAAAATGCCTTGCTCATGGCTTATCAAAGTGGCACTTTAAATTGGTTAAAAAATGGAGAGATTTTAAGTAATACACTTATTAAAGATTTATCTATTACGCAAAGTAAAACTATCAATCAAATTTATTTTTATCAAAATAGAGGTTATATTTGTACTGATTTTGGAGTAATTGTGTGGGATAGTGATAGAAAAATTATCATCGATACCTATCAAAACTTAGGAATAGCAGGGGCAAATTTAAAAATAAATAGCGCAACAGTTTCAAAAGATAGCCTCGTTTTAGGTACAGAAAACGGTGTGATGATTGGGGCTTTGAGTAGTAATTTGAAAGACTTTAATCAATGGAAAAGATTTAATTCAGCCAATGGCATCAACAATATAAACACCAATAAAGTCGTTAGTTTTAATCAAAAAATATACGCAATTCAGAACAATAATGTGTTATATCAATATACACATCTCAATAATAACGCTTGGTTCAGTCTAAATATTGGCTCAACTACAACCTTAAAAAACATTCATTCGCAAGATAATTTTATCACACTCAATAACCAAAATCAAGTTTTTAGAGCAGGTTTAGAGGAAATTTTTACAACCATTTCAAATCCATTATTTATTAATTTACAAGATGCACAAACTAATAAAGATGGAAAAATATTTGTGGCAGACACACAAAACGGATTAGTTACCAATAAAAATAGTAATGCAATTTTTGAGCGTTTTTTTCCGAATAGTCCTGCTAATATTTCTACCCAAAAAATTGCCTTTGGCAATGAGCAAATCGCAGTAAGTTCTGGAGGTTTTGATAGTAATATATTACCCAAAAATCAGTCTTTAGGTTTTTATATATTTGAAAATGGTGCTTGGAAAAATTATAATAATTATGACGATTTGAATGCTCAAAATATTCCAAATTTAAAAGATTTTGTTGATATGCAATATTCTAATATCGATAAAAATTGGTATTTTACTTCTTTTGGTGATGGCGTATTGGTCAAAAAAAACGATAATTCTTCTCTTATTTTAAATTCATCTACCATAGGAACAACTTTTCAAAATGATATAACAGGAAAACTACGCATCACTGCTACTGCCATAGACAAAAATGGTGATGTTTGGTTTACACAATTTCAACCTAACTCAGGGCTACCTTATTTGCACGTCAAAAGAGCCAACAACACTTGGCAAAGTTTTACCTCTGCACAACCTGAGGCAAGACAAATTATTGATATTTTTATTGATAGAAATGGTTTTAAATTGATGAGAACTGCTACAGGTGGTTTGTGGGTTTTTGATGATAAAACCAATAGAAGTCGTTTGATTTTGAGTGGTGCGGGCAATGGCGGATTGCCTGACAATACCGTCAATGCGGTTACGCAAGACAAAGATGGGCAAATTTGGGTAGGAACAAATCGCGGTGTAGCCACTTTATTTAGTTCTAATCGTATTTTTGATTCGAATACAAATTTTTTTACTCCCATTTTTTCTACTCGTCCACTTTTGAGAAGTGAAATTGTTACTAATATCGTTGTCGATGGCGGCAATAGAAAATGGATTGGAACAAAAAATGGTCTGTGGCTTTTTAATCCTGACGGCACACAAAACATCAGTTATTTTAATATCGACAATAGCCCTTTGTACGATAATAATATTGTAGATTTGGCTCTCAATCCAAACACAGGCGAGTTATTTATTTTGAATGAAAAAGGCATCGTTTCTTATCGGACAGACGCTACGGAAGCCACAGAAAATTTTGGAGATATAAAAATATTTCCGAATCCAGTTCGCCCTGATTATTATGGAGAAGTAGGAATTTCTGGTTTGGCAGAAAATAGTTTGATAAAAATAACAGATGTAGCAGGGCGTTTATTTTTTGAAACTAAAGCCAACGGAGGAACTACTTCGTGGAACTTAAAAGATTATCAAAATATACAAGCAGAAACAGGTGTTTATTTGATATTTGCTACAAAAACAGATGGTAGTGAAACCTTAGTAGGAAAAATTGCGGTAGTGAAATAAAAAAATTATGATTATTTTTAATGTAAAATTTTTGTATCTACACATCAAAAAGTGGTTTTAAGGAATAAAAATTAAATAACATATTGGGGTTTTTAAAATAAAAGGCACAAATTGATAAAAAATATTAAAATTTCACGAAAAAAAGAAAAAATCTGTTTAAATCCGTAAAATCCGCGTTATCCGCGTGCTTCTTGCGATAATTTTACGTATAAAATTTAGTAAAACTATTTTTTTATACTTTATCATTCTACTAAAAAGGATATTTCATTTTATTCTGTTATAAGAAACTCTACTCGTCTATTTTTTGATTTATTTTCTTCGTTTTCATTATCTATGATAGGTTTTGTATCACCTAAACCTTCTACTTTGATACGATTTTTGTCTATTTTTTTATTCACAAAATAATCAGCAATAGATTTTGCACGTTGAAAAGATAGTTTTTGATTTTCTTTTGAATTGCCTTCGTTGTCTGTATGTCCAATAATTGTAATTTTTGTATCTTTATTTTCTTCCAAAAACTGAAAAATATCGACTAAAATAGGCTCATGCCAACTTTCTATTTTTGATTGTTTTGTATCAAATAATATTTGACGACTAAATAATTCATCTATTTTGATAGGAGAAAAAAATGGTGGAAGAAGATGGGTAATATTACCTAAATCAAGCATACTCCCTTGCGTATAGGTATATGCTTCAAAATTAAATTTAAGTTTATTCCAGTCTTCGTTTGGATTTTCTATGGTAGAAACCCAGCCATTATTAACACCCTTTAAAGCATATATTTTGCCATCTCTTGCCACTTGCATATCACCCCAAAAACTAAATTTTTCTGCATTTCTTGTGTGGTCATTATAAAAAATGTGAGATTTTGATTTTTTCACTATATCACTCTCTGGAAGTTCTAAATTATATTGTTTAGTAAAAAATTTATTACTATTATGTTCAATAAAATTAAGATATAATTTAGAGGCATCAGGAGAAAATTCTAAACCTCTCAAGTTATACATGTCTTTATCTACCAAACGGATAAATTTTAAAAAATTTCCTGTATTGTTATCAAATTTAAAAATTTGAATATTGTTTGTTAGAACATATTGAGCCAAACACAAATATTGAAAATTAGCAGAAATTTTTATCTTTCGCCTCCGTTCATATAAAGAAGACATACCATCATAAAATAATTTTTCGCCTATTGTAGTAGTAATAAAATTTTCTTGTAATCCTTTTTCATTGATTAAATATACTCTAAAATTATCATTCCTAAATTGATGTGTTATCAACCAAAAATCTTTTCCGTTTGCGTGCCTTGCCGCTGTTAAACTTGAAAAAATACACTTATACAAAAACTGATTTTTTTTTATTACTTCGCCCAAACCATTGTTTTTGTTCATATCTATCAAATGATAATAAAGTTTTGCATTTGATTGGTTTACAGTATCGCTTTTCGCTCTTAGTTTTAACCACTCATTTTGATTAGTTTTTACTAATTTTTTTGGATCAAAAACTTCATAACTACTTGTAACGCTATCATTTATTGAAATTGAAAAAATATAATAAAGACCTTTTTTTTGTGGATAAGGGATAATTACATTTGACGCATGCCCTAATAAATCATTGCCATTTTTCATTATTTTATGAGTAGAATTAATAACATTTATTCCATCAGTATAAAATAATAGTTTTCCTGTTTTTTCATCACAAATGGTAGATATTGAACCACCTGCAAATACGCCATCTGTGAGTGCTTTGGGCGGATCATAATTAAAATCTAATCCATTTCCATTACCAAAATAAATAATATTTCCTTGATTCGATTGACTAAATGCAACCGAAAAGGTCAATAAAATAAAGAAAAATATCATTATTTTTTTATGAAGAATTAGAATCATATTTTGTATTTGAATGATAAAAATTTCAGTATATTTTATTTTTTTTTCAAAACTGGCGCAAGTTTGAGCGCAGCGGAAACTTGTGCCTCTGTATTAATAGAAGTCTCCAGACTTCAGTCATTCGGAGAATGACAATGTTTCGTCCCA
>RDXZ01000064.1 GCA_004293265.1 Bacteroidota bacterium
TAATTCTCTTGCTTTTTCTAAGGTTTTATAAAATTTTCTTTTTTGCCAAAATTTACCTTTTAATGCTATTTTTACTTGTTTTTCTGCTTTTTCTCTGATTTCGTTTTCGATATTTTTTTGATAATTTTTAGACGTAATTTGTTGAATGACATAATTTTTTAGTATTTTGATAAATAAAGCAGGTTGTTGGCTATAAGAAATCGTTTCTAATTTTAATTCGCCTACACATCTTTCTCCAAAATTGGATAAATAATTATCGATTTCTTTTTTTAGATTTTTTGTATCGTTATCTATTTGATTATCAGACAAATAACTCCAAATTTCGTTTTCATTATTTTCTACAAATATTTTTTTGAGCGATGAATTATTTTGTATTATTTCAGCCAAAAAAATAGTTTGATGAATGGGTTGTGTTGAAATAATATCTTGACTTCCACAAAGCAAATCGTTATGAATATTCGGATTTTGTGTGCTTAATTTTAATTTTTCACACATTTTTTGTAAACTTCCAAAATAAATCATAGCAAAAAAATCATTCAACAAAGGTGCTTTCCATTCATTCAATAAAGTTTTTTCAAAATAAATAAAAAGGTCTTTGAGTTCGTGTGCGTCTTTTTGACTAAAATCTATGTTGTTATAATCTGTGATTATTTTATCAACTAATTTTACAAATGATTGTCGAATTTTGGGTAAATTTTTTAATTTGATAAACATATTTACACCCATTTTTAGCACTTGCCAAACGGCTTTTATTTTATTCATTTTGAACGAGGAAGGCACATCAAAACGCTCTTTTACACCCATCATTTTTTCCATAAAACGTGCATTGATTTGATAACTTGGTAACATTGCCAACATTTGATACCAAGATTTGAGATTATAATAAACTCTACCATTCAAAAAACCCAAAGTATTTGCAAAAATCGCTTCATTTTCGATGATTACTTTCGAACTTACACCCAAAAATTGAGCAAAAAGTGAATACGCAGTTTGATATGATTTGCTGATAAACGAAAAAGTAAGCGGTGTAGTAACGTGTGGATAAGATTCGATAATATTACTATTGTCCCACAATGTATAAACGCCTTTCAAACCAATATTTTGTGTGATGGTGCGTGTTTGCAAAAGATACAAACGGTTTTCGACGATGGCAAATTCAATGTCTTGAGGTTTATCAAAATGTTGATTAAGTCGATTGAGTGCTTCGTTTAGTTCGTATATTTGTGTGTGTGTGAGTGTTGATTTTTCTTGTTTTTCAATCGTTACATTTGTTTTTTGAGTTCCTTCTTTTAGTGTTTGATTAAAACTAATTTGCTGTGTTTTGTTCACAATTTCGCTCTTGATTTCTTTGTTTGCTTTGATGATAAATGTATCCGCTTCCAATTCACCCGAAACCAATCCTTCTCCCAAGCCCCAAACGGCATTAATTATTTTTTCATCAGATTGATTATTCAAAATATTGATACCAAATGCTACTCCCGAAACGGTTGCATCAAGCATAGTTTGAACAATTACGGCAGGAAAAACAATATTTTCAGATAATTGATGTTGTTTTTTGTAAATTTTTACTCTTTCACTGATTGCAGATTGTAATACTTTTATAATTTTTTCTATCAAATTTTCTTTTTTTACATACAAATAACTTTCAAAAATTCCAGCAAACGAATAATTTTCTCCATCTTCTTCTTGGGCAGAAGACCGCACCGCAAAGTATTGATTATCAGGAAAATAATCAGCAATTTGTTTGATAATTTCAATATCAATATTTGTATTTTCTACATCAGTAATGACGATAAATTTTGGTACTTCGAATCCTAATTTTTTTAGAATAAATAAATTTTTCGCTTTGTTACCAATATTGTGTCGCAAAGAAATTTCAGGTTGATTGTCTGTAATGAATAGCATAAATTTTTTAATTTAGATTTTTTACGTTAAGTATCAATCAGATGATGATTTGTCCTGCTCCTAATATTAAATACATCATAATAGTCCAAAACAATGAACTTATTTCGATTAATTTGGATAAAAATATTGATTTTTTGTATAAAAATAAAATTGCAGGTATCGAACAAATGATAAAAACAATGGTTAAAATTAGCACAGAAATAAATGATAAATTGGCATAAAAACTTGCAAATAACGCACTCAAAAATGTAAAAGATAATATAAATAACCAAAAAATCGCTGCATTGTTTGTACCCAACATCGAGGTATAAGTCTGCACGCCTTCCGATTCTTGTTGAGGCACACGAATTTTACGACCTATTTCTAACACCACACTATTGCAATAAGAAACCACAAAAAAGAACCACAAACCTTTTGAAATATTCGCTCCCGCCAAAAACCAATCAAAACCACTGACATAAATATCTACAATCGGAACAATGGCAATGTGTGTAATGGCATAATAAAATTGATGTTTTTTTAACCAATCCGCCACAAAAAATTCTTTGAACATCAAAAACATATACAACATCACAAAAGTATATAAATATAACATTTTTGGATAAAAAGCAATTTGCAAAAGTATTTGCAGGCTTATCAATATCCACGCAATATTAGACAATTCTTTCAAACTTATTACGCCTCTTGGCACAGGTAAATTTTGACGAAAACGTATATCATCTTTAAAATCTTTGTGTTCGTCTGCAATACGCAACAATAAAAAAAGACTTATTGCCATAAAAAAACCCATCAAATAAGTAGGAATATCGACAAAATTTACATTTCGACAAATGCAAGAATAAGCAATCGCTGAAAAACTAAATGTGCCAATCAAAATAATATAAGCCAACAACGGAAAACGCTCTTTTTGATAAATATAAAATCGCTTTATAAAATTGGCTTCTATTTCGTTTTTTTGAGTGAATGAATTATACAACTGATGTTTTTTCATTTTTTTTTGATGATTATTTACTTGTGTGCAAATATAGAAATATTTTTTGAGAGTTGATTATTGATTTTCGCAACTGATTTTTGAAGATTTGCATTTTTCGCAAAAAAAACTTCAAAAAGCATCAAAAAAAGAAAAAAATTACGGATTTTCGCAAATGACTTTTAAAAAATTGGTTTTTTTTGCGTTTTTTGCAAAAAATAATTGGTCGATTGGGATTTTTTACTAAAAATAATGTGAGTTTGAGATAAGTATTATTTGGTTTTTCTAAGATTTATAGGAAAAACTATCGTAAGAAGCACGCGAATAACGTGAATTTTTACGGATTAAACCGAATTTTTTATTTTTATAAAAATTTTATTTGTATAAATCTTAGAAGAACCTAATTTTTTTAAGCCAAAAACTTCTCCAATTTCTCTTTCATTCTTTGTTTTGGTAAGAAATAATTAGTGTTGTTATAATCTTCCACCTTTTTCTAAGGATTTTTTGGTTTGTGATTTGATACGCCTCTCTAATTTTTTAATATCTTCCTCAGCGGGTAAGTTTTCGGGGATAATATTTTCATTGGCAAGTGCTTGTCTGATAGTAAGATTGCTACTGATATGTTGTTGAGTGATAGGTTTTTCACCTTCTAAATCCTTTGCTTGAATATTCATATTGGTCATTTCGGTAGCGAGTGCTTTTGCCAAAATCGTAACTGTTGGTAAGAAATCGCCTAATGCACGTTTAACAGGAACATTCATTTTTTCTTTCATTTCTTGTGTGCTATATCCACCAAAAAGTGCTTTATCTCCTTTGCTACGAATACGTCCAAAACCTTTTTCATCAATGCCACGCTCATAAATCAGTTTGGATAATTGTGTTTCAGTGGAAGTAAGCCTTTCTCTTGCTTCCAAACGCTCTGCTAATTTGATGCGTTCTTCGATTAATTCTTGCTTGCGTGTTTGCAAAGCAAAATAACTTTGTGCAAAAGCAACGGCTTGTTTTTGAGGGTCTGCATTTTGGGCTACCAAATAACACGCATAACGAGTGAGTAAAATATCTTCGATTTCACGTTCTGCTCCTGAACCTACTGTAACCATTTTGTTGATATCAACAAAATGTTCAGAAACGCTGGAATCGGCATTTTCACAAGATTCTTTTGCTTTTTCGATAACTTTTAAGAAGTTACGCCAATCTGCATACTCTAATAATTTTTGTAAATCACGAGCATACCAAAATTCTAAACCATCTTGATTTTGGGTGTGTTCTTCGAATGAAGAAGTTAGATTTTTAATTACGATTTTTTCCATTTTTATATAAAGGTTTTGTTTTTTTATTATTTATTCAATGCTTTTTCGAGTAGATTATGGAGGCGTATTATTTCGGTTTCGAGGGAAGCGATACGAGATTCGTATTGATTTTTGATGTCTTGTAAATGTTCATTTGCACCAAGCACAAAACCATTCGTTGTGTTAGTAAAATTGCTATTAAAAATATTTTTTCCATCAAAACCAACTATCTCAACCAAACTTACATTCAAAACTTTTGCTATTTGTTCGATACGACTAAATGGTATATCAACTAAATTCGCTTCAATACGACTATATCCTGCTTGAGTTATATCGAGTTGTTTCGCCATATAATCTTGGGTAAAATTTCTAAATTCTCTGATTTTTTTGATTTTTTCACCTACATTCATATAATTTATGTTTAACAGTTATTTATTATACTTCAAAAGTAGTGATTATTTTTGAAAAAGCAAGTAATTTTGCAAAAATTTTTATTCATTTATTAAACCAATGCTTATAAATAAGCACTATATTTTATGAAAAAGTTACTGTTTTTATCCATTATTTCATTTTTATCTTTAATTATTTTCTCTTGCAATAATAAAAGAGAAGATGCTATTCCAACAAAAGTCACAACAAAAGTTAAGTCATTAAAAACAAATGGGAACTTAAAGGATTCTAATCTCTTTACAAATTATTTGAATGCTTCACTCAATTTGGTAAAACCACTTGAAAACATGCTTGACAATTTTAGTGAAGAGCAAATATCTGTATATGTATCTGAATTATCTACATTATCTAAATCTTACAAAGATAATCCAAGTCAAGCTAACTTTGAGGCATTTACCCAAAAAATGGGTTTTATAAATAGTTTGGAGTATGAAAAAGCTGAGTTACTTGCTGTTAATGAATTATCTAATTTAAAACTTAATTACTCTGAATTTATAGGAATGACAAGTCCAGAAGTTAATATTTTGATAGATGAGGCTTATGAACAATCTATCGAATCAGGAAGAGGATATCGTAGATGTATGAGGAGATTAATAAGAAAAATGGTTAATTATCTTGAGGAAACAGGGGACGAGGCAGGTGCGCGTGATATGTTGTCAGAAGGAGAATATGCTTGTTGGGAAAGACATATATTAGGTATTCGTTAATATTTTCTAAAATTATATTATTTGTGATTATTTTTATGTATTATGAACATAATCATAAAGATATTTGTTAAGCACAACAAAATACTTATAATATTTTGTTGTGTTTATTTTAATAAAAAAAATGAAATGAAAAAAATAAGAGTCTTCTTGGTTATTTTTAGTATTTTAATAATTAATATTATAAATGCTCAACAAAATAGCTTTATACAAGGGCAGGTATTTGATAAAGAAAATTTACGATATATACCTTATGCAAGTATATATATCGAAAATACTTCTTATGCTACTTATTGTAATGAAATGGGAATTTTTGAAATAAATATTCCTAAAAATTTGCTTGATAAAAATATAATCATATCTTGTATAGGATATCAAGATTTTGTCATTAATACCCAAAAAAGTGAAAAATATTTAAAAATATATTTGACACCTTCTATTACAATGCTTCCATCTGCCAATATTATACTAAATGAAAAGAAAATTTTAAAAAAAGCACTTACAAAATATAATCAAAAAAAACAAGAAAACGTAAAAATAAGTACTTTTTTTAGAAGTATTACCGAAAAAAATGACTATGAATATCCTGAGATAAGAAATAATATTACTATGGTAGAAACTAATGTCGATTTTTATCTTAAAAACATATATCAATATAAACAATTTTCTTTAGAAAGTCTCGCACAAATAAAATCTATATTTATTAACTCAAGAATATTTGACGGTGTGCATCCTAATTCAAGTCTTCATTCTTTTTCTAATACTAACTCAGGTGTACTTATTCATCACTTATTTTACAAATTATATGATGTTTTAAGTGTAAAAAATAACAAAAAATATACTTTTGTATTAGATACTTTATTGAATAGTAACAATAAAGAAGTATATATTTTTTCATTTAAAAGTAAAGAAAAGTTAAAACATATACCTGTAGAAACTGGTAAAATATGGATTTCTGATATATATGACGTAGAAAAATTGCTAATAAATGAAGTAAAACTATATAAAGATGAAGTGGAATCAGAAATTACAGACACAATTATAAAAACAACAGAAATAGTTTATGTTAATAATATCCCCAAATATGCAAAATATTATTCTAATGTAAAAGAAAAAATAGATAATACTGCAATATCTAATAGAACATCTAAAAGCGAACTTTTTATCAATTATATAGACAATAAAGTAAATAATAATGATTTTGAACCTAAATTAAAAATGTTTGATGGTGTCATCGATTATCTAAATATTCAAGATACTATTATTCGAAAAGGAAATTACAATCAAATACCTAATAATGATTGGATAGATAAATTTTTAATAAACAAAGAAGATTATTTTAGTAACGAAAATAGTAAAGACACTATTTTATTTGTAATCAATAAAACCTCAAAAATATGCCAAGAAATGAAAAATTTACATTATTCTATTGAATATAAATCAAATTTCAAAAAGAATAAGTCAAAAAAATACAATGTACTTGACACCACTATAAAAGGATATTGTTTTTTAGAAAAAAGTATTTACGGTATAGGTGGAGCAAAATTTATCACAAATGATTATCAGAAAAAGATTATTCATTTGATTCAAAATACTTATTTATTAAAATCTGACACACTTTATAAAATCAAATTATGGGACGATAAAGAAGATAATTCGGACTATGTTTATACAAATAAAATACTTTTTCCACCATTACACAAATCTACTTTATATTTTAATGAATTAAAAAGGCTTACGCAATTATTAAAATTTGATAATTTAAAAAAAGAAATTATAGAGAATAAAAATTGTTATGTAATCACAATTCATTATCCTGCTAATATTCATAAAAACATTATCGCTGAGAAAGAAACGATATGGATTGATGAAAAAAATTTTATACCTATAAAATTACATTTGGAAACAACTTTTAAAAATAAAAAAATAGAATATCAAACTTATACTATTAAAAATATAGATTATAATTTAGTAGATTTTGAAAAGAAATTTAACGCAGAAAACAATATAAAATTAAGTAACCCTATTACTATAAAAAAACGAACATCAGAAGAAATAATAAAAAAATCCAAACTATCTGAAACAAAAAAAAGAAAGTTACAACGTTTTTTTAACAAAATAAAGGGTAAATAATTTAGTATTTTTTCGAAAATAACAAAAAAGCAAGGCATAATTTTTGTGATTTTTAGAAAATATATATTTATAAAAAATAAAAATTTATATGAAATCATCTACACCACTTCCCAAACTTAATGAACTGCAAATCAGTCTATTACGATTGTTCAATCGAGATATGTCTGAAACCGAAATTTTAAGCCTCAAACGTGTATTAGTGCAACATTACTCGACTTTACTACAAGAAGAAATCGATGAAATAACACAAATAAAAGGTTACACTCAAAGCGACTTTGATAAACTTTTAGAACAAAAAAGATAATGCGAATAGTAGTAGATACAAATTGTTTGATAGCATCTATTCCTTCAAAAAGTGAACATTTTTGGTTATATCGTGCCTTTATGGCAGAGGCTTTTGAGTGGGTAGTAAGCAATGAAATATTGGCAGAATATGAAGAACAACTTGCTTTATTTTATTCAGAACGTACTGCTCATCTGGTATTAAATATTCTTTCGGTAGCACCCAATGTAATTTTTGCAGAACCTTATTTTAAATGGCAACTTATAGAAAAAGACGCAGATGATAACAAATTTGCAGACCTATCTATTAGTGTAGGTGCAGAATATTTAGTAAGCAATGATAAACACTTCAATATTCTGAAAAAAATACCATTTCCTAAAGTAAATGTTGTTACCATTCAACAATTTAGAAACGTTTTAGGTTGGGATAATCTTTGAAATATCTCATTAAAAAAGACAAGCCTCAAAAACTTGCCTTTATTTTTATATCTTTATGATAGCAGTTTACTTTTTTGGTTATTTAGATGACATCCATAGTACAGATGTCATCATATAACTAAAAAATATAAAATATTGATAATCAATTACTTATATTTTATACAAATACATTACATCTCTCAAAATATCTTAAAAATAATTAAGATGACCTTACTCTGAGTAAGGTCATCTCTATTTTTATATACTAAAAAATTGATTATCAATGTATTACATATTTAATGTTTTTGATTTTTTTGAATGATTAACAATAAAAAAATCCTAAAACCGCTACAACTTCTCTAACTTCCCTTTCATTCTTTGCTTTGGTAAGAAATTTTTATATTGTTATAATCTTACACCTTTTTCTAAAGATTTTTTGGTTTGTGATTTGATACGCCTCTCTAATTTTTTGATATCTTCCTCTGAGCAAAATTTCTTCGATTTCTTTAGTTGCAACTTTAGGCATTGTTATCGTTTTGCTGACATCAGCAAAATGTTCAGAAACGCTGGAATCGGCATTTTCACAAGATTCTTTTGCCTTTTCGATAACTTTTAAAAAGTTACGCCACTCTGCATACGCTAATAATTTTTGTAAATCACGAGCATATTAAAATTCTAAACCATCTTGATTTTGGGTGTGTTCTTCGAAGGAAGAAGTTAGATTTTTAATTACGATTTTTTCCATTTTTATATAAAGGTTTTTGTTTTTTTTATTATTTGCTTAATTTAAGACCATATTAATTGGTGCGACAGCGTCGCACTTTTTGGATAATACACATAAAGCAAACGAGCATATACTAATTTACTATGACTGAAATCTTTATCTTTGATAAGATTGCTCTTGAATTATATTTTCCATATTTTTATTTGTTCAATGCTTTTTCGAGAAGATTATGAAGGCGTGTTATTTCGGTTTCGAGGGAAGCGATACGAGATTCGTATTGATTTTTGATGTCTTGTAAATGTTCATTTGCACCAAGTACAAAACCATTCGTTGTGTTAGTAAAATTGCTATTAAAAATATTTTTTCCATCAAAACCAACTATCTCAACCAAACTTACGTTCAAAACTTTTGCTATTTGTTCGATACGACTAAATGGTATATCAACTAAATTAGCCTCAATACGACTATATCCTGCTTGAGTCATTTCGAGTTGTTTCGCCATATAATCTTGTGTAAAATTCCTAAATTCTCTGATTTTTTTGATTTTTTCACCTACATTCATATAATTTATGTTTAATAGTTATTTATTATACTTCAAAAGTAGTGATTATTTTTAAAAAAGCAAGTAATTTTGCAGAAATTTTTATTAAACTCTTAATTTACCAAAATAAAATGAATATTAAAAAACTTATTCTTAGTCTGCTATTAATTAGCATTATTTTTGTTTTTATCAAGTGTGCAGAAAAAACAGATAATCCAAAACCAAATAGTTCTGTAATTTCAAAAGCAAAAAATAAAAACGCTTCTAATTTTTTAATCGCACAAGAATTAAATGGAAGGATAGAATTGATACATAACCAACAAAAATTAAAAAATGCTATCATTTTAGCATACCAAAAAGTAGAAGAAAAAACAGTATCTGTAACTTCTGATATAATTCTTAATCAAGAAATAAATACAGAAACAAAACAAATAGAATACTGGTTAGAGTTTTCTTTACTTAATGACCAAAATGAATATGAAACTTTTACAATAGATGTTCAAAAACAAGGAACAGAGTTTTCATTAGAAGAAGTAGGTAAAAGTTGTGCTTCCAGTACCTGCACAAAATGTTCCAGAAAGTGTTCTTGTAAAGCCACTTATGGTACTTGTTATTCAAAACCTGTTAAGGGAATTGAATTAGTTGAAACGTTTGAAACAGAATTATTGTAATAATTTTTGTTTTTGAAAAAATAATGATATTCAAAATGGTAGTTTTATGCTACCATTTTGAAATTATACTCAAGTATAAATAATATAGTCTAAAAAGATTAAGTTATGAAAAAAATGGTATTTCTTATTTTCTTTTTTTCACACACATTGTGTATATATGCACAAAGTTTACCTTCTGTGGAAGATATATGTCAAAAATTGAAAATAACTTTATCAAAGAAAAATGGATATTTAAAATATACACTTAAAACTAAACTTTCATACGTTCAAGATACATTTAACTACAATATTGCACTGATTTTCTCGAAAAAAGATATTCTCAAAGATGATACAAAAATTTCGTTAGATTTTTGGGCAAAAGAAAAAAACGAAGAAATACACATCAAACGCACAATGGACTTAAAAAAAGGATATTTTTTTGAGTATAAATCTAAACAATATGAAACACAATCTAAAAAATCCTTTCGCGAAAATGCAGGTATGTTATATTTAGAATTGCCTATGATAGAAACCAAGCGTTTTTTTGAGCAAATTGATAAAAATACAGCAACAATTACTCAAAATCAAAAATATTTTATACTCAAAACAAAATACAAAGAATATCAAATCAATCGAAATACTTTCGAGATAGAAAAAATTATAATACGCATACAAGAGCAAGACGGAGAATTTTATGAAACATATCAAATTATTTCACAAGATTATGATAATCAAATTTGGGAAAATGATAGTCTTTATAAGATTTCAAAAAATGCAATCGTTCAAACAAATAAAAATAATACTCCAAAAATTAAACCTCTTAAATACGCACCTCATTGGAAACTGCCAAAAATAAATAGTGAAGATAGTCTTTCTCTTGATGATTTAAAGGGTAAAGTAATTTTATTGGATTTTTGGCATACAGGTTGTCCTCCTTGTATCGAATTTATGCCCAAATTAAAAGAAATACATCAACTTTTTAGAGAAGATAATAATTTTATAATCGTAAGCATTGCACTTGATAACCGAAAAAGTGATATTTTAAAGTTTATGCAAAAACGTGGGGGAGTGGTTTATCATACAGTAATTTGTGATAAAAGCCTGACTGATATTTACCAAATAGAAGGGTATCCTACTTTTTTTATTCTTGATAAAAATGGAGAAATCAAGTATCAAAAATTTGGTATAAAATCAGCGCTTAAAAAATTAGTAAAAAATATCAAAAAAGAATTATCTTTGTCTAAATAAAAAATAAATCTCGTATATTTTCAAGAAACTTACGAGATTTATTTATCAATAATTGATATCCTAAAACCCCAACAACTTCTCCAATTTCTCTCTCATCCTTTGTTTAGGTAAAAAATTTTGTTCTAAAACCGTAGAAAAAGGAATAGGCGTATCCAAACTACCTTCACGCATCACAGGGGCATCAAGGAATTGAAAACAATTTTCACCAATCCAAGCCGCAATCTCAGAAGCAATGCTACCTGTCAAAGTGTCTTCGTTACAAACCAATACTTTTCCTGTTTTTTTGACGCTTATTTCTACCGTTTCTTTGTCCCAAGGCAACAAAGTACATAAATCTATGATTTCGACTTGTCCTTCCAAACCTAATTCTTTTACAATATCGAGGGCATAATGTACGCACAAACCATAAGTAATAATGGTGGCATCTGTCCCTTCTTGCACAACTTTTGCTTTTCCTATTGATAATGTATAATAATCGTCAGGGACATTGCCCAAAGTAGAGCGATATAAATATTTATGTTCAAAGAAAATAATCGGATTTTCGTCCTCAAAAGAAGCACACAAAAGTCCTTTGGCATCATAAGGATTCGAAGGATAAATCACTTTTAAGCCGGGAGTATGAAAAAACCACGCCTCGTTAGATTGAGAATGAAAAGGTCCCGCACTCACGCCTGCACCCGTAGGCATACGAATCACGACATCAGCCTTTTGTTCCCAACGCCAATAAATTTTGGCTAAATTATTGATAATTTGATTAAATCCACAAGTTACAAAATCAGCAAATTGCATTTCTACCATTGCTTTCATTCCTCTCAAAGAAAGCCCAAGTGCCGCCCCAACAATAGCAGATTCGCACAAAGGCGTATTTCTTACTCTTTGTTTACCAAATTGCTCTAAAAAACCTTGTGTAATTTTGAAAACTCCACCATATTCTGCAATATCTTGCCCCATCAAAACCAAGTTATCAAATTTTTCCATTGATTGACGCAAACCATCAGAAATAGCATCAATTAATCTTTTTTCACTCGTTTTTTCGGTCAGTGGTGCTATCGGAATATTATCAAAAGGAACATAAACATCATTGAGTTCAACTTCAGTATTTGCCACAGGAAAAGGAGTTGCAAAAGAACGTTCTAAAACATCATTCAATTCATTTTTAAAATTTTCTTTGAAATCTAAAACCATTTTTTGTGTGGCAATGCCTGCTTTTAAAATATAGTTTTCAAAATTTTCAACAGGGTCTTTTACTTTCCATATATCAAATAAATGCGTTGGAACGTATTTTACGCCTGATGCTTCCTCGTGTCCACGCATACGAAAAGTCATTGCTTCCACCAAAATTGGTCTTGGAAAATGCCTCAATTCTTCAGAAAAATGTCTAATTGTATGATAAACTTCTAAAATATTATTCCCATCAATTTGTATGCTTTCCATACCATAACCAATTGCTTTGTCTATCAAATTTTTGCAACGATATTGTTCGTTGGTGGGCGTAGAAAGTCCATAACCATTGTTTTCGATAACAAAAATAACAGGTAATTGCCAAACTGCCGCTACATTCAAAGCCTCGTGAAATTCTCCTTGACTTGTTGCTCCATCACCTGTAAAAGCCAATGCAACGCCTTTGTGCAAACGAATTGTATCTGCCAACGCAACACCATTTGCCAAAGAAAGTTGTGGACCGAGATGAGAAATCATACCTACAATATGATGTTTCATTGAGCCAAAATGAAAAGAACGTTCACGTCCTTTCGAAAAACCTGTCATTTTTCCTTGAAATTGTGTAAAGAGTTGGTACAAATCCATTCCTCTCGCCGTAAAAACGCCCAAATTGCGGTGCATTGGAAAAATAATATCATCATTTTCGAGTGCCAAAGTACAACCTACCGAAATAGCTTCTTGTCCAATTCCCGAAAACCATTTGCTAATTTTGCCTTGCCTTAATAAGACGAGCATTTTTTCCTCAAAAAGTCGAGGAATTGTTAATTCTTTATAAATATTAAAAAGAGATTCGTCATTCAAAAGTTGACGGTCATATTGAAATACAGACATAATTTTTTCTTTTTAGAAAACGTTTGCAAAGGTAGGAATTTTTTTTAAATTTTTTGGTAACTATTTAGGTTATTTTTTGGTTTTGTTGCAGATGTCCTATTTTGTACTGCTGAACAAAGGGAAGCAAATGCTGGTTAAATGGCAGTTTGTAAACGAAAAAGTATATTTTTCGCTTCGTTCAAAATCAGTCTGATTTTAAACCTAACATCAAACAAAAAACACTGTCTCTTTTTTATATCAAAAAAATAACCTAAATAGTTACCATAAAAACAAAAAAATCACAAATTATTGTGAGATTAGAAAGGTGTGGTAAAAATTTAAAAAAATATCAAAACAAAAAAACCATCAATTTCTTGATGGCTTTTGATGAAATAGAGCCAAAAATTATTCAACTTTATAAAAAATACTGCCATTTTTGACAAAGAAAACTAATTTTTTGAGGAAACAAAAATCAACATTTGTAAAAATAATAGGTGTAGGATCATTTTCGGTTTCCTTCACCATAATATCCCAACTGCAAGGCGTTCTTGAATCCACAGGAATTGTGATTTGTTCTGCTTGGTCATCTTCAAAAAAGCGTGAAGGAATTAAATCTTCGCTCCATACAAATTCTTGCCAATGTTCAGCATCAGGCTCGTTTTTTTCGTCCCAAGTTTTACAAATATGAATACTGAATAATCTTGCTCCTGTTTGATTTTCGATAACCATTTGTACTGCTTCCGCATCATCAAAATAGCTAACAACTTTTTGTGCAAAAACGATAGGACTTAATAAGCCCAACAATAAAAATAAGAGTGTTTTTTTCATTTTAAAAAAGGATTTGAGGGTGTATAAATATTTATTTTTGATTGATAAACGTTAAAAATTCTTGTAAAACCAAATTTCTCATCAACTCATCTTCCAAATCAGTGAATTTATCAAAGCCCAAAAAAACTGCAATTCTTTGCTCTAATTCAGGTTTTAATGTTTGCGTGAGTTTATAAGAAGACACTCCAAAAAGGTGTGCGATTGTATTTTCGTGTGTATTTTCTCCTAAAAAATCGGCTATAATTTTGCAATGTTTATAACTGATTTCATTAGGATTGATAGGCACATTTTTATTCATTTTTTGTGCTTTTTCCAAAATTTTTTTTACCAGATTTGTTCTAATTTTTTCATTCATAAATTTATGCAAAGTTAAAGTATATTTTTAGAGATATTACAAGCATTACTTTACGTAAAAAATACCTTTAATTTGTTTCAAATGTTATTTTTACGGAATTATGTTGCGTAGATTTTTTTAGTTTATCAAATTATAAATTTTTATAGTGCAAATTTATAATTGTTATCGCTAAAAACCTCCCCACAAAAAACCAAAAAAAATCGGTTAATATATTAAAAATCAATACATTATAAAATATTTTTAGATTTTTGTGGGTAAAAAAAACCACCAAAAACTTTTTGAGGGTTTTTGGTGGTTTTTTGAGTTATTTGGAAGGTTTATTTTTTCTAAGTTTTGCTAATTCTTGTGCGGTTTCTTTTGGATATGCTAAAATTTCTAATTCACACATCAAAATTTCCCAAGATTCATAACCTAAAAAACAAATAATTTTTTGTTGGCTGTCTTGTCTTGCTAATTGGTTTTTACAGTCTTGATGCCCTTTTATATCAAAAAGGCGTTTCAAAGTATTTTCTGCTAAATCTGTTTTTACGGCTAAATCTACAAATTCGCTATGTTTTTGTAGATTTTTACCAAATTTTTCAGTAATTTTTTTGCAAAGGGCAATTCGGATTTCATTTTTCATAACAAAATAAAATTTAAAGGGTGGAAACTACCGCTTGCGGTAAAACCTTTGTTTGTTTTATTTTTTCTTATGAAAAATAACTCTAAATTGCACTACTTAAATCAGGTACAAAAATTTTATACTCTCCTAAATTTATCTCCCTTTTTTCAATATTATTTATTTTCATATATCCAAAAACAACATCATTTTTAATATTTTCAATTAATTCTTGAATAGTTTTTTGTTTTGGATTTTTCCAAAAAGGCTTTTTATGTGCTTTCACAAAATTATCAACTAACATAATATCTTTTTCAGATAATTCGGAACCTGATAAAAAATCAATACAATGTTTAGGCACAAGAGGGCAATTTTTTTGTGCTTGTATTCTTTGAAGCCAAATTTCGAGATATTCTTTTTTATTTTGGGTAAATAAAATTTCTTCTTCTAACTCATCAAACAATAAAACATAAAGACTAAATAAATTAGTTTTGAAAAAGCCATTAAATTCAAAGCCATCAAAAAGAAATGAATTTGAAATTAAAAAAGAAACAGATTTACTTTCTTCAAAGGAAAAATCCAAATTACCTACTTTTTTTGTGATTTCATGTGGAAAATCACACATATACTTTCTGATTTTTGGTAGTTGGTCTTTTGATTTTCCTTCAAATGCTCCAAAAAAATTATTTTGGTTATTAGCATCATTTTTTATACTACCCATTTTTAATTCAAAATGAACAGAATAATTATCTTTTTGACCTGCAAATGTATCTAAATCACTTACTTTATTTGTATTGTAATGGTCATTATTTGGGTTACGCAAAACTTTACTTTCCTGATTTTTAAAATTTGATATAGTCAAAAAATCGTTTTTTTGAAATAATGAATTGTATCTATTCTCGCACATTTCAGTCTGTAAATTGTGAAGATTTATCATTTCTTTATCCAAAAGACATTCATATAATTTCTCCGCAGTGCCTACATAAGCCCAACAATGTGGATAAATAATGATTTTGTTATCAAAAATCAATAAAGATTGGAAATTAAAATGTGGTTTTTCTATTGTTATGTCATATTTGAAAATCTCCAAAAACAATCTAATATCTTCATCTGAAATAAAATCAAATAAACATTTTATAATGTTTGTGAAATCTTCTTGTTCAAATTCAATAATAAACTGATTGTCATCAATCAATGAAATATAAGTACTTTCTCGTTCAACATCTTGAATTATTTGAGGCATATTTTTTTCCAATTCTTTCCGTATTTTTTCTAATTCTTGGGGATTATTTCGGTTTATGAGTGCCTTTAAATTTAATTCTTGATAAATAGGGTGCGCAAGCATTGGGTCATCTTCTCTTTTTCCCTCTTTTTTAAATGATTCTATCATTTCCTTATCCCTTGCTTTTGAAATACATTTTAAAAATACGCTAATAGCCAAAATATTGTTAATATTTGCTTTTTTAGTTTCATCCTTTATTTTTATATCAATAAAATTATCATTTTCAGAAATCAAATCAAATTTATGAGATAAAAAAAGATTTTGAAATTTGTATAATTCTGCCATGTAGTCAGATCTATAGTGTTCAAACACTATTTCTATTAAAAAATATGATTTATGATATGATGGTAATTTTTCCACAAATGAACATTTTTCTTCGAATTTTTCAATATCATCAAATATATCTTTTGGGCTTTTAGAATAAGTAAAAATAGCAAACTTTTTATCAAAAAGTATATAATCAGCAATAGCCTTCATATATGTATTTGCGGTATAAAGTTTATTTTGGGTAGTTTTACAAGATAACCATTTTTTTTCTTGTTCAGATGATAATTCAAATGTTATCTGTTTACCTTTAACATCTACCTTAAATTTATCATAAAGGTAGAAATCACAACAGGATTTAAGAGTATGGACATTTATGATAATGTTGAACATAGAGCGAATGATTTCTGTATCATTGATGTCATAATTAGCAGAAACATTATTTTTAGAAAATTGGTCTAAAAACAAAAAATTAAGTATTGTTAATTGCTCCAAATATTGTGTATCTCTTTGACTTTGAGGTTTTTTATCCCATTTTTGAATCATATAAAACCTTTCTATAAGAATTCCAAAATATTTGGCAATTTCATAGTTTGAAAGTTTAGAAAAATAGGAGTTGTACACATCTTTTTCATTTTGCAAAGATGTGTAAACAGATGTAAGTGCTGATTTTAGTTCAGTATCACGAATTTTTTGGATTTCTGAAAGAATATTGTTCATATATTTAAAAATTAAAGTTTTTGTTTATTTCTGTGAAATAATCTTTAAATTTAATATTTTTGAAACTTTCTTTCAGATAATCTAACGCATTTCCCAAAAAAAAGTTTCAAAAAAAACAAAAAAAAATCATTCCAAATAAAAAACTTCATTTTCTTTCAGCAAATATTCTGAATGATTGCACCAATAAACTGTAACCAAAACATCACTGCTGATAATAATAATCAAGTCTTGTTTGCTATCTATTTTTGTTTTTTGTGCCAAAAAAGCAGGTTTTGCTACCACTGCAATTTTAGTATTGGGTACTTTTACATACGAAAGTACTCTTTCTAATGTTTTATTTTCTACGCCTCTCTCCCATTGTTGTAACAAAAAATGTTCAGTTTTATAAAATTCAAAAATACGTTCTCGTTTCATAGTGATAAAGATTTTTGAAATGGAAAATTTATTTTAAAAGTTTTTAAAGATTTTGGAAGGCTTAAAAAAAACCTCCCAAAAGTAAAAAATCAAAGATTATTTATCATCACTACACGCATGCCAACAGCGGCCTTCGCAGTCATGCCAACAATCTGTATGCTCATCTCTTTCCATTGGCTCACCAAAAGAAGTTTCATAACGAAGTTTTGTTTTTTCAAAACTATTTTTTAGATTTTGAGCATCTTGCTCTCCACGCATACCAAAATATGGATAATGGTGCATATATCCACCAAAAATATTTTCACAATCTTGGACATAAGCCCTTGTGTCCAAGATATGATAATGCCACATTTTGTCCATAATTTTGTTAGGTACATTGCCTTTTCCATGTATTTTACAAAGATGTAAATAGCGTTTGTACTCTATTTCTGCACTTTCACATTGTTCTGCAGTCCAGCCTTCGCCTTCTTCTGTTTCACGCATTTTCATTTTGACCATTTCTAAGTCAATTTCTGCGATTTCAGGCAGAATATTTTTTTGGTTGATGAGGTAAGAAATTCTTTCTACACTCAATTCATCAGGAAAAATTAAAACATTAGTTTGCATAAAATAAAATTGGTACTCTGACAATTTTAGTGGGCTATAAAAGAAATGCCAAACTTCTGAGCCTAAGATTTTTAAAACTAGGCATACCGAAGGAGAATCTTTTAACTACTCTGATAATGTTATTAAGCCCTTCTGTAACCGCATTTGAAAGTCTATCTTTGACATAATTAGCAATATATACTTTTGTACTATTCAAAGATTGAATAAAATTATCAAAATAAGAAAATTGTTTTTCTTGTGTGTTTTTTATCCAATCATTTATTTGTTGCAATGCGATTGCTTGCTCAGTATTATTATCAAGAATGTGATGAAATTTTTCTCTGTTAAAATAAAGTTCTTTGAGTTTGTCATCTTTTTCAAATGCGTTTTTTAGTACGTCAAATTCTTCATCTGAAAGTTTGTGATATTGAACATTTACGATTTTTTTTAGTTTTGAAAAATCTTTATTGTCACGCAAAACAGGTTTTAGTGTAGGTTTTACTTCGCTCAAATAATCACTCAAACTTTCATTTAATTGTTTTGTAAAATGAAATCTATCCAGAATAATATTGGCTTGTGGGAAACATTCTTTAGCAACATTGATGTAAGTTTTCCAATTATCACAACTTATATCTGTGATTTTATCACAAAATTCTTTACCCAAAGACTGAAAATGTTTTACCAAAGTTTCTTTTTTGCGGTCAGGTAACATATCTACAATCGTACCACTATCCAAATCCGTCAATACACAAATGTAATCTTTTTTGCCTTTTTTATGACTTTGTTCATCTATACCCAAACGTTTTACCTTTGCATAATTTTCAGTAATATTTATCATTTTTTCGCATTTGGATAAAATGGTACGCTCCACTGTTTTTGGGTGCATATTCAAAATAATCGCTGACCTTGCGTAGGATTGTTGCTGAGCAACCAAAAACATAAAGTCTGATTGGCGATGGGTATGCCCTGCATTTGGAGAAGCAAAGCGCAATTCCTCATGAAAATAATGATGACAATCTGAACAATAAAATTGACGAGTAGTTATATGTAAATAAACCTCACGAGAACCCATATTCAAGTCGCGTA
>RDXZ01000065.1 GCA_004293265.1 Bacteroidota bacterium
TTCGATTTTATCTTCGATAAAAAGTCCTTTGAATAAATCTTTACGACCATCAAATAAATAATATAAAGTATTGACTAACAATGATTTACCAAACCTACGCGGACGTGAAAGAAAATAATATTTTCCATGCAACATTTTAAAAATATACTTCGTTTTGTCCACATATAGATATTTTCCTTCAATTAACTCCGCAAAATCTTGTATGCCAATTGGATAATTTTGATTTTCCATATTTTATTTAATTATGACTTTTTAAAAACTATAACCATTGATAATATTTTTTCAAAAACCTAAGTTTACGCTAAATTTTTGAAAAAATAAAAATACTAATAAAGAAATTTTTTATACTTTTTCAAGTTTATCTCGGCTCAACAAAGCCATAATCATATCTTTTAGTTCTTGGATATTTTTTTGTGCGACAGACGAAATAAATATAGTTGCCAAGTTTTTAGGTAATTCTGCTCTTGTGAGTTCAATCAATTCATCGTCCAATAAATCTGATTTTGTAATTGCTAAAAGTCTTTCTTTTGATAGTAATTGAGGATTGTACTTTTTTAATTCTTGCAATAAAATATCATAATCTTTTTGAATATTTTGACTTTCTGCTGAAATCATAAAAAGTAAAATCGAATTTCTTTCAATGTGCCTCAAAAATCGTATGCCAAGCCCACGCCCTTCTGCCGCTCCTTCAATAATACCTGGAATATCTGCCATCACGAAAGATTGATAACCACGATAAGGAACTACGCCCAAATTAGGCACCAAAGTAGTAAAAGCATAATCAGCAATTTCTGGTTTTGCCGCCGATATAACTGATAATAGTGTAGATTTGCCTGCATTTGGAAAACCAACAAGCCCCACATCAGCCAAAACTTTCAATTCTAAAACAACACTTAATTCTACTCTTGGTTCACCCGGTTGTGCGTGTTGTGGAGATTGATTTGTAGAACTCTTAAACTTTTCATTGCCCAAACCACCACGTCCACCACGTATCAAAATAAACTCTTGCCCATCTTCTGTGATTTCACCAATAAATTTACCTGTATCAGCGTCTTTCATCACAGTTCCCAAAGGTACATCGATGTAAGAATCTTTTGCCTGCGCTCCTGTGCAACGAGCAGGTTGTCCATGTTCACCATCTTCGGCAAAAACGTGTCTTTGATATTTTAAGTGTAATAAAGTCCATAACTGACTATTTCCGCGTACAATTACATGTCCTCCTCTGCCTCCATCTCCGCCATTAGGACCTCCTTTTGCGGTCATTTTGTCTTGCAAAAAACTCGAACAGCCTTTTCCACCCGCACCAGAGCGTCCAAATATTTTTACATAATCTATAAAATTCGAACCCATTTTTTATATTGATTTAATTATTTTAATTTGCAAAGGTAAAGAAAATAACCTACATTTGCAAAAAATTAAAAATAGAACATTTATTTTACCAACAAAACTATACTAAAATAAATATTTTATCGTTTTTAAACATATCATTTTTATTCTTTTTATAATGAAGCTTTTTTTTGGATTTATTATATATTTTCTTTTTTTTGTGGCTAATGGCTATGCTCAGGCGTGTTTTACAGCAGATAAAGTAAGAGGTTGTGTGCCTTTGATAGTAAATGTCAGCAATTGTAGCCCAACACCTAATCCAACTTTAGTGGCTTATAAATATAGCGAAGCAGAGGGTTTTGTACCAAGAACAACTAACACTTACACAACTCCCGGTTTATATTCTATCACACAAATCGTACAAATAGCAACCTCAGGAGATAGTATCCGAAAAACAAATTATATACAAGTTTTACCTTCTCCACCACCAATATTCCAAATAAAATATTGTTCTGCAAGACAAGTTTCTGTTTTTATTCCTGATAATACTTACGAACAATATGAAATAAATTGGGGAGATGGTAGTCCTTTACAAATCGTGCTAAGAGGAGCAAATGCCGTTTTACATAGTTATTTGACAAATGCACCTGTTTCTATTAGCGTAACAGGAAAATATGTACCGGGAAATTGTGGAGGCGTAAATGCACAAATTGTAAATCCGATTAATGATTTACCCTTGCCTTATATCAAAAGTTTAAACACAATAACCAGAGGAGTTTCTAACGGAAAAATTGATATGATTTTGAATACTGATGCTAGTTTTCGATACGAATTTTTAATAAATAATGTATCTGAAAGTATTATCAATGGTACAGGAGGCTTGATTACCAAAAGTTTTGAAAATCTCAATACAACCAATCTCACTTATTGTTTTAGTGTAAAAGTAAAAGATAATTGTGGCAACGAACTTACCAGTGGTAATTATTTTTGTAACCTCAATCTCAATGTTACGGTTTTGGATAATATTAATAAATTGGAGTGGAACCCATACCCTATTGCTAATGTTCCTGCGAATAGTTTTCAACAATATATTATTTATCGAAACGGACAACCTTTTAAATTATTGAATGATATTAATACTCAATTATTTGAAGACAATGAGGTAGTTTGTTTGATAAATTATTGTTATAGTGTAGTTGTTGAATTTTTATCGCCCTTAGGAACTTTTACAAGCCAAAGCAATCAAAATTGTGTGCAAGCATTTTCAACAATTCCACCACCTGCTCCCGCAAATTTTAACACCACAGTTTTTACAGATAGAAGTATAAAAATACTTTGGAATGTGCCAACACAACCACCAATTACTGCTTTTGAAATCATAAAAAATGGTCAATCTATCACTTATACTAACGTTTCGCAAAATTTATTAGATAGTGATTTAAAAATTACAGAACAATTTTGTTATAATGTACGATACACAAATGCGTGTAACCAAACCTCCGCCTTTTCGGGTTTGAGTTGCCCTGTATATCTTTCAACTTTGGGATATCAACAAGGAAATATTCGATTAAATTGGACTCAATATATTCACCCTGCGAATAATTTTGAGAGTTATATATTAGAAAAATTAGATGAAACAGGTACAACTTATGACGAAATTCCGTTGACAAATTTAACTTCTACTTATTTAGATGAAGATGCTTTGGTGGATAGACAAGTGATGAGATATAGAATTAAAGTAGTTATTGATGCCACCAATAATATTTTTAGTTATTCAAATTTAATAGAAGTAAAACAAAAATTTAAGTTGTTTTTTCCTAATGCTTTTGTACCAAATGGCGTAAATAATGTTTTTTTACCAAAAGGATTGTTTATAAAACGCTTCAAAATGGTAATTTATGATAGATTGGGCGAAGTTTTGTTCACTTCTCAAAACATAGAACAAGGTTGGGACGGAAAATATAAAGGAAGTGAGGCTATGAATGGAACTTATATTTATGTCGTAGAAGCAGAAGATAATTTAGGTGAAAAGTTTGAAACACAAGGAACTTTTGTGCTAATTAGATAAAGAAAAATGTATTAATATATTACTTATTTTTTCAAAGAATTTATGAAAATTTTACATACAGCAGATTGGCACTTGGGTAAAAAATTAGGCAATTTCTCACGTTTAGAT
Organism: Bacteroidota bacterium; assembly: GCA_004293265.1. Classification (GTDB taxonomy): domain Bacteria; phylum Bacteroidota; class Bacteroidia; order Cytophagales; family Microscillaceae; genus RDXZ01. Next base: position 3,503 of record RDXZ01000065.1, read on the forward strand.
GAACAAAAAGAAGTAATGCAAGAAATTTGCGAAATAGCAGAACAAGAAAATGTTGATGCAGTTTTGGTCATTGGTGATTTGTATGACACATTTAATCCACCAACCGAAGCCGTACAATTGTTATATAAAACGCTTAAAAGATTGACTCGAAATCTTACTTGCCCTGTAGTAGCCATCGCAGGCAATCACGACTCACCTGACCGAATAGATGCTCCCGAACCGCTGGCTTTAGAATGTGGAATTTTTATGTTTGGGTATCCAATGGCACAAGCCGAAAAATTAGATTTAGGTGGTGGTACAAATTTAAAAGTTTTGAATACAGACAAAGGTTTTTTAGAGTTAAAATTAAGCCAAATCGATACACCTTTACGAATAATTCATACGCCTTATGCCAATGAATTACGTTTGAAACAATACTTGGGAGTAGAACACAGGGAAGATAATTTGAGAGAGATTTTATCAACACATTGGAAAAATTTATCTGAAAAATATTGTGATAAAAATGGTATAAATGTTTTATTGACGCACCTTTTTGTAGTCAATAAAGGCGATACAGAAAAAGATGAAAATTTATGGGAAGAAAAAACTATCCTGCACGTAGGCGGTGCGCAAGCCATTTATACCGAACAAATCCCCACTCAAATTGATTATGTTGGTTTAGGGCATTTGCATCGTTGCCATGCAGTAAGCCATACGCCTTGCCCAATTGTCTATTCAGGAAGTCCTTTGATGTATAGTTTTGGAGATAATGCAGATGAAAAATATGTTATTATCATTGATGCCGAAGCAGGAAAACCTTTGACTTATACAAAAAAATTATTGACAAAAGGAAAAAAATTATTACGAAAAAGTATTGAAGGCATCGAAAAATCGTTGGAGTGGTTGAAAGAAAACGAAAACGCAATCGTTGAACTTACTATCACCACCGAAGATTTTTTGAGTGCGTCAGAAAAACAAATGCTTACCAATGCTCACAAAAATTTGCATACACTTTCTTCTTATATCAAATCAAAAAATGGAGAAAATCAAGCCGCAGAAACAGGAAAAATGAACAAAAATATTGAAGAATTATTTGAGGAATATTATAAAGTTAAAAAACAATCTACGCCTTCTCATTCTTTGATGGATTTGTTTAAGGAACTAATGGGATAATTTTTGATAAAAATGATACCAACAAAAAGAAATGATTACAAGATTTTCAGAATACACATAATCAAAAATCTTGTAATCAAAAAAAATCAAATTTTATTTTTCATACAATACTTTTAGTTCCTCAACAAAACGAGTTAAACCAAAATATTTCTCAATATCAGTTAAATCATTGGTTTGTAACTTATTTTTTAACTCAGGTTCAGTTAAATATCTTATCATTGCTTCATAAATCGCTTTACTATCTTTGTAAGGCACACAAAGGGCATTTTTTTCGTGTTCAACTACTTGGTGTGCGATTCCTGACAAAGTGAAAACAGAAGGAGTACGAGTGATAATTGCCTCAATATAAGTCAAACCAAAAGCCTCGATATGTGCGTTAGTAGGTACGTGTACGTATATATCAAAAATGGAATAAAAAGATTTTATTTCTGTTTCAAATTTTATTTCTATGTAATTTTTTGCAGGCAATTGACTTAATAATTTTTGTATTTCAGCCGCATAATCTCCGTGTGCGTTCAATAAAATTAGTTTTGCATCAGCATAAATAGATAACAATTGTTGAAAAGCAACAACGATATGTTGTATGCCTTTCCATTCTGTATATCTGGCTATCACGCCAACGATTGGAAAAGTATTATTCAAATTATATTTTTCTCGCATCATTTCGATAGAATTTTGAGTGATATTTCTAAAATCTGTAAAATCCATACCATGACAAATGAGATGCACTTTTTTAGGCGAAACTTTTTCTTTTATTATCAAAACATCTTTGACTACATTGCTAATAGCAATAATATCTGTGGCAAGAAAATTAAATATTTTATCATACAAAACACCTTTGGTTGGAAAATACTCGTGATGTAAAGTACTATAATGTCTTGTATAAATTATTTTTTTAATAAATAAACTTTTTGCGGCAGGCAAACCGACAAAACAAGCATCAAAAAAATGACAATGCACAACAGCAGGTTTAATTTTTTTTAAAGTTTTTCTTACTTGAAAAAATGATTTTAAAACATCTTTTTTCCCATTATATTGAATAAAATAAGTAGGAATATCATTTTGCATCATAAAATCTTCTAAATAACTTTTCCCCGAATTTAAAAGAATAAAAGAAAAATCAAAGTAACTTTTAAGTGCATTCACTACCCATTCAAAACCAATATAACGATTAGTATCTGATACAATGTAAGTAATTTTAGTTTTTTGCATAGATAATAAAATTTAAAAACCTGCTTTGTTTAGTTCCGCTACAAAATTACCTCTACGTTTATACAATAATTTTAACCTTTTTGCGTGAAACATTGCTAATTCTGGATCGATTTGTTTTAAAAGCAAAAGTGTTTCAGTTGTAACCATATAACTATACGAATCTGCGGATTGAGTTTTATCCTCGATAACCATTTCATAATATTTGATAGTTTGCTCGCGATAGTTTGCTCTGACAAAAGGTTCTTTAAAAAAAGCATTTGTCAAATCTCTTTCTTGTTTATAAATGGCTAATGTATTGTCCAAAAAATTTTTATAATACGAATCTTGTTGATTGCTTTTTTTTAAGTATTGCACATATTGATTCATTATTAAATTTCTTTTGGCAGCTTCATCGATTTGGATAAAATAATCATCAGGAAGTTTTAATTTTAAATGAGCAAAATTTTCATAAGTAAGCCTATAAACATCTTTATCTGTGATTTGATAAATAAATTTTTCTACTTCTTTGTTCTTATTTTTGACCACTAAAACCGCAATATATTCTTGTAAAAAATTAAAATCGATGTCTGATAGTTTAAAATGTAAAAAAATAGTGTTGTAAAAACTTTCTATTTTATCGTAATATTGTAATTTTTTGAGCGTATTAATGTAGGCAACATAAACTGCTTTGATATTATAAAAACGTTTTGCTTCTAAGATAACATCTTCAGTATTATATTTTTCTAAAAATGATAACAATGCCATTAATTCTTCATTAGAAGAAAATAAAGATGTATATTTATATAAAATATCTTGTTGAATATTTGAAACAACAACGTGATTAAAGTAGGTTTCATAAATATTTTTTATTTTATTTTTATCTTTATTTATATCAAAAATAGAAATATATTGTTCTAAATACGATTCATTTGTGATAAATAAATTTCCTAAAAACTTTTCTTTTTCTTGGTTATTGAGTTTGTTTTCCACCAAACGATAATAATTACTTAGTTTTTTATCATTCTCTTCTAATAATTGAAAACTATATTTTTTTAATTTTTCATAGTTTTTGTCAATATCAAAAAAATCTTTCAATTCATCATCAATATAAGAATATCCCTCAAAAATATATTCTAATTTTATATATTTAAAATACCAATATAGTTTTGCTTCATCATCTAAAAGATTGATATGTTCTAAAATAAAATCACAAAAATCGCTTCCTTCAAATTGATACTCATCATCATCATCATAATCGTAATAGTTGTCGACAAAAAGTTCACCTTCATATTCGAGTTTCCCCACAATATCCAATAATTCTAAATAAAAATCACAAATTTGTACTAAAAATCCTTTTTTTACTATTTTTTTAAAAGAATTCATTTTTTTTAGTAATTTTACTTCAATATTTGTAGCATTAATATTATCTGAATTTAAAAAATAGGTAACATCTTTCACACAATTATCAAAAATAATCGCCGCTTCTATCCTTTCTTCATCAGAAATACTTGTTTCTTTGTCCGTATTTTGATTTATATTTATAGTTTGAGCGTTTGATATAATTATATCTTCTTGTTGAGATAATACTTTTAGTTCGTGTAATAGATGTTTTGCTTGCGATTCGGTACAAGTATCAATAAAATTGATTGTAATTGAGTCCAAAAGTTGCCCTATTTTTTCTAAGGCTATTAATTTTTTATTTTCCATATTTATTATTTTTTGTTCAGCATTTATCTCAAAAAAAACTTCTTCCTCATTTTCTTTGATGTATAATATCAAACCTACTATGTGTTTGCACAAGGCTTCGGTTTCAAAATATTTACAACTACAATATCCTTCTAATCGTGAATTTTCTATTCGAATATTTACTTTATATTCGTCATAATTACCATCTACATACGCCTTTATATGATTAATGCTTTTGGCTTCTGTTTGTGTGATAAAGTCAATATAACTAATTCCTCTGTTATAAATGGTTTCTCCTACTATTTCTTTCAGTTTTTCTTTTTTAAAATCTTTTAAAAAAGTTTGAAGTGTAATTTTTTTAACATCATCAATAAAAATTATTTTGATATACTCCATAAATAAAAAAATATTTTTTTAGACAGATTTTTTTTACAAAAGTAGCATAATTATTTGAAAAAAACAAAATGTTTATCAAAAAAAGTAACTTAACTTTTCAAAAGTTTGAAACTTTTGGAAAGTTACAAAATAATGTAACTATTTAGGTATAGTCATAAAATTATTATTTTTTTCTTAAGTTGACAGCATTGAGCGTGACGCTTGAGAATGTTTATTGTATAACGTATAAAATAAAATCTTTGTAAGTTTTTAAAAGTGTTATTTTCTCTTGCATTTGAACAATCAATTATATTTTTTTGTTATCAGGTAGGAAAAAAGATGTTTGTATTTGTAATTGCTCAAGCGTGACGCTTGAAGTTTGATAGGTCTTAACGTGACACTAAGACCAGTTGGTGCAGTACAAAGCATTACATTAACAACTCCACCAAAAAAACATCAATTCATTAGAATATGAAAAAAGAAGAAGCAAAACAAAAAATAAAATTATTGATTGATAAATTTACCTCACAATTTGAGTATTACAAATCACTGAATTATAACGAAATGCAAACCCGTCAAGATTTTATTAATCCATTTTTTAAGGCACTTGGTTGGGATATCGATAACACAAAACAGCAATTAGAAACTTATAGAGATGTAAAACACGAAGACAAAGTAAAAATAAATGGTCATACGAAGGCACCTGATTATTCTTTCAATATAGAAGGAAAGCGTAAATTTTTTGTCGAAGCAAAAAAGCCATCTATTTCGATTAAAGAAAATCCAGAGCCTGCTTTACAAGTTCGTAATTATGGTTGGAATGCTAATTTAAGTATTTCTATTTTGATGGATTTTGAAGAACTTGCTATTTATAATTGTACAAAAAAACCAAGAATAATAGAAAATGCAAACGCAAAAAGATTAAAATATATTTATTACACTGATTATTTAAAAGAATTTGATTTTATTTATGATACTTTTGCTTACGAAAATGTGTTAGCAGGAAGCATCGAAACTTATGCTAAAAGTAAAATTGATTTTAAAACCGCTGAACCAGTCAATGAGGAGTTTTTAAAATCTATAGAAACTTGGCGACAATATTTAGCCACGACTATTATAGCCAATCATAAAAATATCGAAGACGAAAATATAAATTTTGCAGTGCAACAGATTATTGATAGAATTGTATTTCTAAAAGTTTGCGAAGACCGTAAAATTGAGAAAGAAAATAGTTTGTTTAAGCTCATAAAATCAGGTGATTATTATCAAAATTTGTATGCTTATTTTCAAATTGCTGACCAAAAATATAATTCAGGTTTGTTTGATTTTAAAAAAGATACCATTACACAAAATTTAAAAATAGAAAATAAAGTAATAAAAAATATTATAACCGAACTTTATGGAAAAACAAAAGAAAATGAAAAAGAATATGGTTATAATTTTGCGATTATTCCTGTTGAGATTTTAGGGTTGGCGTATGAGCAATTTTTAGGTAAAGTTGTCAAAATAAATGCTTCAAAAAATGCACAAATCGAAGAAAAACCAGAGGTAAGAAAAGCAGGAGGCGTTTATTATACTCCTGAATACATTGTGGAATACATTGTTAAAAATACGCTTGGAAAATTGATTGAAAACAAAAAACCTGAAGAGATAAGCAAAATAAAAGTGCTTGACCCGTCTTGTGGTAGTGGTTCGTTTTTATTGGGTGCTTATCAATATTTATTAGATTATCATTTGAAATATTACGATAAAAATCGTTCAAAATTAAAAATGTATAACAATCCTTTGACCCCTGATGGTAGTTTAACAAGTCAAGAAAAAAAGAGAATTTTATTGAATAATATTTTTGGTGTGGATATAGATACGCAAGCCGTTGAGGTTTCAAAATTAAGTTTATTGCTCAAAGCATTAGAGGGCGAAACGGAGGCATCTATTCAAACATCTTTACAACTGATTCACGAGCGAGTTTTGCCAACAATAGATAACAATGTTCGGAGTGGAAATTCTTTAATTGCTCCTGATTTTTATAACGAAGGACTTTTTCTTACGCCCAAAGAAGAGCGTAAAATAAATGTTTTTGATTGGAAAATTGGCTTTGCTGATGTTTTTAAACAAGGTGGTTTTGATTGTGTGATTGGTAATCCGCCGTATGTAACTTTGCAACTTGGTAAAAAACAAGCCTCACAAAAAGATTTTTTCTTAAATTATTATAAAAATAAGTTTACTAATTCTTTCGATTATAAGGTAAATTTATACGCGTTATTTATGGAAAAATCTATTGGTTTGCTCAAAAATGAAGGCGTTTTTTCTTATATTATCCCAAATACTTTTTTTAATGCTAATACTTTTAAAAAATTAAGAAAATATTTTTTGAGTACAGGAAATTTTGAATTTTTATTTGATTTACGTTATAAAGTTTTTGAACAGGCTGAAATAGGAGGAAATGCTCTTTTTAAATTTATAAAGAATGATAAAAATTGTCAAACTATTTTATATAAAGCAATTAATTTTGATAGTTTTTTAAGCCCAGAAATACAAATAATTGAAAAAAATAAATTTATAAATAATCATACTCATAATTTGAATATAGATTATAATAGTATTTTTATTGCTGAAAAAATTTTAAAATTAAAAGTTTTACCACTTGATAATTTTGTTAAAATTTATCAAGGAATAATAACAGGTGATAATAAAAAGTTTTTGACTGATAAACCAAAAAATTCAGATAAATGGCAAAAAATTATTCGTGGTAGAGATATAAACAAATATTTAACTAATTTTTCTAATATTTATGTTTATTTTGAACCAAAAGAATTATGGAGTAATACTAATATTAATATGTTTAAATGTAATGAAAAAATTATTAGTAGGCAAACAAGTGATAAGTTGATTGCAACTTATGATGCAGAAAGTTATTTTTCATTGGATAGCACGCACGTGATGCACCTCAAAGATAGTAAATATAATTTAAAATATATTTTAGCTTTGTTTAATTCGAAATTATTGAATTATATTTATCAAAATAATGTAAAAGAATCAGGCAGAGTTTTCGCACAAGTGAAAGTGGTAAATTTAAAACAACTACCCATCAAAACCATAGACTTCAACAATAAAACTGAAAAAAATCAACACGATAAATTAGTAAAACTTGTAGAAAATATACTCGAACTAAACAAACGTTTACAAAATTCTACTATTCAAACCGAAAAAGAACAACTACAGCAAAGAATAGAGTTTACAGATATTGAAATCAATCAACTTGTTTATGAGCTTTATGAAATTACAGAACAATCAGAAATTGATATAATTGAACAAAAAAATGCTTGATAATTGAAAACATTATTTGTTGGTTAATTTTTAAAAACTCCCAACTGGTACAAGCCAAAAACTTACACCAGTTGAGGAAAAATCAATGTTATTTTTCTACACTAAAATAATTTTTATTCAAAAATTATTCATCTGATAAAAGAAAAAAACGTTCATTGACAAACATATAAGTTCTATTTTGAATAGTGATTTTTTCATAATTGGCTAAATTTTTCGAAGAAAAATCTACATCTTCACGCAAAAGATGAATCGAGCCTTTGGTTTTATAAGCGATTTCTAAATATTGTCCATTGACATAAAAATCCGCACCACATAAAATAATTCTAAGTGGTTTTTTTATTTTTGGTAACAATTCAATATCTCTGACTTGGCTTGTATTATCTGCTATCAAAATAACTTCGTTATAATTTTTACATTTTTCTATGGCTTTTATAACTGCTTCCAAATCATTTTCAGGAGTATCTCCACCACCTCCATTTTGCCTTGCTTTTGTCATTTGTGTTTCCAAATCAACAAAATCAGCAGTGGTAGAAAAATAGATTCCACCTGTAGTGCCGACTTTTTTATAAACGTTATTTTTTAGTGCATCATCTCCATCGTTAAATAACACAAATTGCATTTTATTTGGAAAAATATTGTGTTTGCTCGAATACCAAATCTTAAATTGGTTCAAATACACATACATACTGCCCGTAACATCAACGACCAATAATTGATTTTTCCAATGTTTATTTCTCTGAAATGCCTTTAACAAAGCAGAATCTTGCTCGATTTTAAAACCTTTGTTAGTCAAATATTTTTTTTCTTCTTCTATTCTCATTTTCAGTTTGGCAGTTCGAATACTATCTTTCAACACTTTGATACTATCTTCGTGTTTGCGTATTTGCATTGCCATTTTTTCTTTTAGTTTGGTAGTTTTTAGTAATTTTTCTTGTGTAGTTTTTGCTTCTAAACTATCACGTAAATATATCAGACTATCTTCTTTTCGTTTTTTATTGATTTCACTCATTAGATTTTTAAAATAAATATCCTCCTCTTTTTTTTCTTTTTCGAGTCTTTGTTTTTCCATTTTTTCTTGTGCCGATTTATACTCCTCGATTTCTTTTTGCATTTTTTTCCACTTTTCTTCTTTTGCAATTTCAAATTTTTTCTCCTCCTCGATTTGTTTTTCCCAGCTGAGAGAACTTGGGAAACGAATATTTAACGGCAACACATATAAATCAGGTTTTGCTTCTACTTTTTGCGTTGCAAATTCTTTAAAATACTTCGTATTCAATGAATAAACATCACCGATGGGTACTTTAATTTGTGTTTTTCCATTGTTATCTGTTTTTTGGCTGATAAATTTTTTCTTTGTTTTGAGGCTAATTATTTCAATTATTTCATCTTTGACAGGTTTTTGATTTAAGTCAAAATATGTAAAATTAAACAAAGCACTATCTTTTGAAGGTTGTAATTGTCCTAATTCATTTTCAAATTGTAATAATTTTACGATTTTATCAAAAGGCAAATGAGGTAAATCTATTTGGCTATAATTTTGAGTAGCGCCAATATGAATCGAGTATTTTGTATGATTAGGCAATAAAATTTCTAAAAAACCATCTTCGTTGGTTGTTCCTTTGTATTGTTTTTGATTATTTTGATTGACAAACGTAATGACTTGTTTAGAACCTTGATTTTTATGGTCTGATAATTTTATCTGCACAACGGTTTCTAAGGGCGTAGCAAACAACCTATTTTTTTTGGTGTTATCAAACTGAAAAAGAACATTATAAAATTGATTAGGTGCGTTTGAAACGATAATTTCGTAGTTTTCGATAGCAATTTTTGAGTAAACCAAATAAGTATCATTCAAAGGTAATAAAATTTGTGTGTCATTTTTTTGTGTAGAAAATTCTTTCTTACTATTTTTTCCAAAAAAATAAATTGGTACATTTAATTTTTCTTTTTCAAAATTATTGATTGAAAATTGTATCAAAGCTTTGTTGGCAGTTGGCTGTAAATTTTGTGCTGACAATATTTTTGAAAAAATAAGGCAAACTAAAAATAACAAGTTTTTCATAAATAGAAATTTTTGGAATGTATTAAATAAAAGAATAAGTTTTATAGACTTAAAACGTCATTATTTAAAAAAAGTTCGTTTTTATTTGTTTTTATAGTTTTTGGCGGATAAAAAATATTTCATTTAATTCATTACAAAACAAATTTGTAAAATATTGGCTCTAAAATTACGAGAATTAAAAAAGAATTAAAAAAAAATATAACAATTTATTAATTTTTATGCTTAATTTTGCACTAAAAATGGATTATGAAAGTACATCAAAATTTAACAAATCTTCCTATTTTATCTTTTGCAGTCGTAACAAGTGGCACTTTTGATGGCGTACATATTGGTCATCAAAAAATATTAACACATCTTACTCAAATAGCTACCCAAAATAATGGACAAAGTGTTGTCATTACGTTTTATCCGCATCCACGCAATATTATTAACCAAAACCAAACAGAAATCAAAGAACTCACAACACTGGACGAGAAAATTGATAAGTTAGAAAAATTGGGCATCGACCATTTATTAATATTGCCTTTTACGCCTGAGTTTTCACAAATTTCCCCTGATGAATTTGTCCAAAAAATTTATATTGATGCACTCAATACCAAAAAATTAGTCATTGGTTATGACCATCGCTTTGGAAAAGATAGGGCAGGAGGTTTGGAATATTTACTAAAAAATAATCATCAATATAGTTTTACAATTGATGAAATTCCCAAACACGATTTAGAAAATAATACCATTAGTTCTACAAAAATTAGAAATGCTTTGGCAGAAAGTAATATCAAAATAGCCAATCAATATTTAGGCAATGAATATGAATTGAGAGGTAAAATTGTCAATGGTGATAAAATAGGAAGAACAATTGGGTTTCCAACTGCTAATGTATCTTTATCTCACGAATCAAAATTAATTCCTGCTGATGCTATTTATGCTGTTAAAATTATGCTTAAAAACAAATTTTATCAAGGTATGATGTATATTGGCAATCGCCCAACACTTTCAGGGAATTTAGAAAAAAGAATCGAAGTAAATATTTTTGATTTTCAAGAAGATGTTTATGGAGAAAATATAAGTGTTTTTTTGGTAGATAAAATTCGAGGAGATGAAAAATTTGATACCTTAGAAAAAATGAAAATTCAACTTAAAAATGACGAAATAAAAGCAAAACAAATTTTATTAGAGTAGAACAAAAATTAGCTGCATTGGGGCAACTGAAGGTTTGCCCCAATAAGTACAAAATAAATATTTTTTGATTTTAAGTGATGTTTTGAGTTGTTCCTACTCTAATTCCAGCAATTAAAATATCATCAATTTGTTTTTCCTCACCTTCCATTTTCCAATTTTCTATTGTGTCATTGAGAAACTCTTTTTGTGCTTTTAAATCTTTATTTTGCATTTGTAATATCAATTCTTGTAGTCTTGCAATACCAAATTTTCTTCTGTTTTTGCCACCAAATTGGTCAGTAAATCCATCAGAAAAAAGATAAAAAGTAATCGGGTTGGTAGCAGAATATTCAAAAGTATGCAAAGTAAATTTTTCATCATGATTATCTCTTACTCCACCTATGGCTAATCTATCTCCTTTTATATAGTGTAATTGATTGTTTTGAATGTAAATAATGGGGTTTTTTGCTCCTGCAAAAGTAATGATTTGTTTTTTTGGATTGATATTAACCAAAGTAATATCCATTCCGTCTCGGTTTTGTGTTTTATCTTGTCTGAGTGCTTTTTTAATTTCTTTATGCAATTGCTGAAGAATAATATTTGGTTGGGTAATATTTTTTCTTGTAACGGTTTCATACAAAACTTGGTTTCCAATCATACTCATAAAAGCACCCGGTACGCCATGCCCTGTGCAATCTGCGATAGCAAAAATCTCCTCGTCATTCATTCTTTCAAACCAATAAAAATCACCTGAAACAATATCACGTGGTTTAAACAAAATAAAGAAATTTTCGTTCCCCAAAGCCTCACCGATTTCTTCTTCAAGTGGTAAAATAGCACTTTGGATACGTTCGGCATAAGTGATACTTGCCGTAATTTGTTTGTTATTTTCTTCTATAATTTCCTTTTGTTGTTTCAATTGTTCCAAAGTAATCTGTATTTCTTCATTAATTTGGTTCAATTCTTCATTTTTTTTCTAAGATTTCGTGTCCTTGTTTTTCAATTTGAATATTTTTTTCTTGTAAAATATTATTTGCTCTTTGTTTTTCTTGGTTATTTCTCCAAACCAAAACCAACATCAATCCTAACAAAAACAAGCCGCCAATTACCACATAAATAAAAAATTGTTGTCTTTGTGATTGTTGCTCTTGTAATTTTTTTTCTGTATTTAAAAGTTCAATTTTACTATCTTGCACTTCGATTTCTGCTTGTTGTCTTTTCATTTCTTGGATTTTTCTTTGCTTTTCATTTTCTGTTGCTTGCAATTCAGCGTCTTGTTTGAGTGCTTTTTCGGTTGCCAATTCTTTTTCTTCTTCCAAAATTTTGAGTTCTTGGAGTTGTCTTTCGTTTTCAAATTGTTTTAATTTATTTTCTTTTGTAATCAAAGCTAATTCTTTTTGTTTTTTATCCAAATCATAAGTAAGTTGTAGTTTTGCGATAGATTTATCTCTTTCTTCATTAAAAATACTATCTTTGATAGCATTTGCCTCTTTGTTATAAGTGTAAGCGTTTATATAATCTTGTTTTGCTTCATAAATTTCAGAAATGGTTTGCATAGATTCTCTAATTCTTTCTTTTGCTCCAATACTTTTAGCGATTTTCAGTGCTTGTAAGGCATTTTTTTCGGCATCATCATAATTTTTTTGTTCTTTGTATATTTTTGCCAAAAAACTTAAACTAAAAGTTTGTCCACGTTTATCTTGTGTATTTTCCTGAATTTTGAGCGCTTTTTGTTGATAAATCAAAGCATTTGCATATTCTTTTTGTCTAAAATAAATACTTCCAATATTGTTGAGTGTATTTCCGATAGTGTTTTTATCTTTCGTTTCTTCTTTGATTTGTAAGGCTTGCAACAAATAATCTAAGGCTTTTTCGTATTTTTTTTGTTCGATATAAATACTTCCAATATTGTTCAAACTAAAACCAATGCTATTTTTATCGTTAATTTCTTTTCTAATCTGCAATGCTTTTTCGTGATATTCCAACGATTGCGTATATTTTGTTTGTTGATAAAATATATTACCTAAATTATTATAACAAAAAGAAAGTCCTCTTTTGTCGTTGAGGTCTTCGTATAATTTTAATGCTTTTAAATTACAATCTAACGCCTTTTCATATTCTCCTTGATTGCTATAAACGATACCTAAATTGCCATGACTTGCCGCAATCATTCTTTTTTCTTTTGTTTTTTCTCTTGTTTTGAGTGCTTTTTGGTGATATTCGATGGCTTTTTCGTATTCTCCTTTTGAGTTATACAACATACCAATATTATTCAAACTTGCACCAATTCCTGATAAATTATTTGCTTCTTCTTGTAAATTGAGTGCTTTTATTTGGTAATCCATTGCATTAGTAAAACTTCCTTTGGATTGATAAGCAGATGCCATTCGATTATAAGCCCAGCCCATTCCTGTTTTATATTTATTTATTTTGGCTAATTCGTAGGCTTGGTTTGCCAACAAAATAGCAGAATCAGGTTTGCTTACCGAATATGAAAATGCCCAATCGTTCAAGGCGTTTACTTTGGCAGTATCGGTTTTTGATTTATAATAATTTTCTTTGATTTGGGCAATGCTTTTTACTTGTCCAAAAATATCTTTTGGAAATAATACAAAACAACAAAAAAACAACAAAAACAAAGAATTTTTCAAGATAATGAGTTAATTTTAGTTATTATATCACACACAAAGTTGTTACCAAATTTTTTAAAAAATTGGTTTTATATTGATATTTTTATAATTTTGTCCAAATATAGTGATTACTTTTGAATTGTTTTAAAATTGGTTTAAATATTTTTATTTTTTTAGTATAATAAATTTTTCACCTGATTTGGTATCTGTAATAATCTCATCAATATAAGAATTGAGTGAAATAGGTATTTTAGTTATTTTTTCAATAATTATATATTCAATTTTATTTTTTTTGATGAAAGAAATAAGTAACTCATCAAAATTATTTTGTTTTGTTTGTTTGGCATAACGGACAAAAACGGAATTTTTAAGCCTATCTGTGATATGTTTTTGACTTTTTTCGTCAGATTGAGGCATTAGATAAGTGCCTGCATTAATAGTATTAAAATAAGGTTGCATTAGTTTGAGATAAGCCCCTAAGCTATTATGCGTAGCAGGTCCTTGCTTGCCTTTTACTTCTGTATAAATAGAAACACCCAAAGGATTTTTGATTTTTTGAATTTTTGTTTTGATTGTATCAAGATACTCTTTGGTGTAATAAGTTTTGTCAATTGAACTAAAAGGATTATGATAAATGGCTATGCTGGTTATAAAAACAATATATCCATAATAAATATACGCCTTTTTTTGCACTATTAACAAAAGTAATAAAGGAATTATATACAAAAATGCTGATAAATTATTAGTATAAATTTGTGGATAATCTGTTACGCCTGTCAATAAAGACGAAATAATATTAGCATTTAAAAATAATAAAAAGAAAAATAAAACTAAAAATTGAATTTGTTTTTTTTTAATTTGCTTGAAAATATTATCAAAACACAGAAAAATAAATGGCAAAAATAATAGATAATAAGCAATATGAGAAATCACTAAACCAATAATGTAATTAATTTTAGATTTAAAATCGCTTAGATTTTGTTTGATTATATCCAATAAACTTAGATTGGAAGTAATGTTAATAACAGGAGAAAAAAACCAATAAAAGAACATTATGCAAAAAAAGAACGAAAATATATATAAAATTTGTAGCCTCGATGTTTTTTTATCTATGCCAAAATGATAAAATTCATTGCACAATAATACCAAAACCAAACCACTAAATATTCCTGGAATAGATAAAAAATTCACTAATGCTAAAGTAATCACAGGAAATATAACAAAATGTAATTTATTTTTAATGCCTACTAACACAATTGTCGTAAAAAGTGTAGCCATAAATACAATTTTACTCAATCCCATATTACTCGCCATTGGAAATAAATGAATACTACTATATTGTTTAATAAAATATAATATATCAAAAAAAACAAAGTAAATCCCACCAACAAAAGCAAAACTTATGACCAAAATTATATCTGTAATTATAATTTTTTTTATTTGCTCGATACAGCTCAAAAAAGAAAATATACATACTATAATTAAATAAGATTTGAGTGTGGTTTCGTAGCAAATAATATAAGACAATCCAAATAGATTACTAAAAAAAGCAGTCAACCATAACTCAAAATAATGATAAGGAAATACACCTGTATATTCATTAGAAACAAGATTTCCTTCCACAAATATATTTTCGTTGCCTGTCAAATAAATATATTCACTGACTTTGCTATAAAAAATAGCATCAAAAAAATAATTGGGATAAGGTGTTTTTTCATTTGGAAAATAGCCCCAAAATATATAAAAAATAATGAAAAATGAAATAAAAAATAGATAAATATAATTTATCAATTCATTTTTTTTATCTATCGAAGTAATATTCTCTAACTCTTTTTCTTTTTTGAGTGCTAAGTAAAACAACAACAAAAGCGGCAAAAATAATATAAAAATGGTTTTGCCTTGTGTAAAAATAATAGCAAAAAGCGAAGTCGTGATAATGGTTGAAACCAATATTTTTAGAAAAATATTCGTAAAAAAACCTCTTGGAGAACTGATTTTTAATATTTTACTTAAAAAATCTCCTAATAAAAAATTACCCAACAGAAAACAAAAAACGGGTAACGAGTAATGTAAAATTGATAACATTTTTGATAATAAAATATTTATTTTAAAATTTTGCTAATACGATAATACCTGATATAATAAGTAAAAGTCCTATAATTTTTCCATAAGTAATACTTTCTCCAAACAAAAAAATACTTAATACAAACACTAACACAAATGATAAACTCATAAATAGACTTACTAAATCGTTCAAAACAGTTATTTAAGCACCTTTTTTTACTTTAAAATTTGATAGCCCCGCACAAATTTCCACTATTAAGTCTAAATTT
>RDXZ01000066.1 GCA_004293265.1 Bacteroidota bacterium
TTATACCAACAAAAGTAGTGTAACAGAACTTTGTTCACAATGTAATAACGAAATTCGTTATTGATAGATTATCACTTTATTTAATGATTGTTCCTAAGGAAAAATAAATACAAGTTAATGATTGATGTTTATTCTAAATCTTTATTTAATTTTATCAAATAAAAATCACGCCTTTCCAAACCAGAAATTTGCTGAAAAGTCCCAAAGATATAAAATTCAGTAGGAGAAATAACCTTTACATCAAATCCTTCATCATCTTTGATGTTTCCAATCAATTTATATTTTAATAAATTTCCGTTTTTATCATATTTACAAACTAAAATATCTTTTCCTGATAATGGATTTATATTTGTGCCAATAGCAATAAAACTTTCATCAGATTCTAATTGAATTACCCTTTTAAATTCCTCTGCAAAAATTTCAGTTTTACGTACTTTGATTGCCCAATCATATTGTGCAAAATTACTAATCCGAGAAATAAATGCGTGCTTAGTGCGATTACCATTCAAGTCCAATTCATTTGATAAATAATAACCAACAGTTACAAAACCATCATCAAGTGTAGTAACATCATTTGCACTGCCTTCTAAAAAATCCAAAGTTCTTTTTCTTCTTTGTTCAAAAGCAGTATTATAAAAAATTAGAGAAGGACTTGAAGCCTCTGTAATAGCACAAGTAAAGCCATCTAAGGCAAATTCAGCACTATTAAGTTTCCAATTTGTGCCATCAGTTTGGCTTGATTGTAAAATACCATCTAAATTATACTCTTCCAATAAAATTTTATTAGTTACGCCTGTTGTAGAAACAGAAGTAGCACTTCCACCAATCAAAATTCGGTTGCCATATTGTACCACAGAGGTATATTCTTCACTTTGGGACGTGTTTCGGACAATTCTCCATCTTTCAGAATTTCCGTCTTTGGCTAACTTGATAATAAAAGCATCGTTATCTGTGGTATTATATTGATAATTTCCAACAATTATATAATCATCATCTGCGGTTTTGAAGGCGGCACGTGGCGTAATTGTTCCTAATGTAATATTATCAATTTTTTTCTCCCATAATTTTACACCTGCATTATTAATTCTAACAATATACAATACATTAATTGCTTGCCTTCCTACCAACAAAAATCCATTATTTTCTGCATCTGTGATACAAAAACCCTGTTCGTCTGTGGTCGCATCACCAAAAAAAAACTCGCGTGTCGCTTGTTGAGTTTTTGGAATAATGGTAATAGTTTTTTTGGTAGAATCTACTAAATTGCCTTGTTCTTTTTTTACCACCAAAGTTACATTATACTTCCCAAAGTTATTATAAATTGTAGTTGGATTAGGTAAGTTAGATTTTAGTTGATTACCAAAAGTCCAATCAAATTGCTTCGCTACAATGGTTGCCGTTTGTGTAAATTCAATTGTCTGCCCTTCTCGTGCCACTATATCAGACATAAAAAAACTGGCTTTCAAATCTACATAGTCAATTTTTTCTAATTCTATTAATTTAGTACAAGAAAAAAATAGAAATAGAGAGGAAATAATTAAAAAAATTATTGTGAAATAATAGAGGTTTTTTTTCATTTTATTTAAAAATTAAAATGTTATTTAAGGCAAAGATAGGTTTTTATGACAATATTTCCAAATTTAAGAAAAAAAAATCTTGTTTTTTTTGAATTTATCAAATTTAAAGTTTATTTTTGAGTTTTTATTATATAAACTTTATATTTTCTTTAAAAATATGGCACTTAAAACAATTATAGAAGAAAGCATTAAAAAAGCAATGCTCGCAAAAGATGCTGATAGACTTAGAGCATTAAGAGCAATTAAATCACTTATTTTGTTGGAAGAAACAAAAGAAGGAAAAGCAGGCGAAATATCAGAAGCAGACGAAATCGCTCTTTTGACAAAAGCGGCAAAACAAAGAAAAGACTCTATTGATATTTTTACACAACAAAATAGAAATGATTTGGCTGAAAAAGAAATTGTAGAACTAAAAGTAATAGAGGAATATTTACCAAAACAATTATCAGAAGAAGAAATAACTACTGCATTATCAGAAATTATTACAAGAGTTGGAGCAAGCAAACCTTCGGATATGGGAAAAGTAATGGGAACTGCCACCAAAGAATTGGCAGGAAAAGCAGACGGAAAATTAGTTTCTCAAATTGTAAAACAATTATTAAATAATTAAAATATTTACCAAAATATTTTAATCAATCAATATTCAAACCTATGAGTTGTTTTGAAACTCGTAGGTTTCTATAAACAAATATAATTTGATATTTATCACTCAATATTAGCATAAATCAATTACAATTCAAAAACATTGAAACCAAAAACACTATGAATGTTAGTTTAGTATTAGATTTTCTTATTCTTGCCTTTTTGGGTTGGGGCGGTTATAGTGGCTATCAAAAAGGCTTATTGGAAGCAGTTGTGGGTATGTTACACTTCGTAATTGCATTTTTGATATGTTTTTTTTTAGTTGGCTTTATAATTAGTCTGGTCAATCAACATTTATTTATTTTTCAGCCTGATATTTATCCTGAATTTATTTTTGCCACTTCTATTATTGCCTCTAATTATTTATTGGGCTTCTTAGAACAATATATCAAAACAGAAATCGAGTATGATTTTCCTGGTCAGTGGGATAATATTGTAGGTGCTTTGTTTGGGGCAATTAAACATTCATTAATATTAAGTTTCTGTTTTTGGTTTTCAACTGGAGTAGGTAGTTTTCAACCTAATCTTACCAAAAATTCTTTTATGTATAAATTTGTAGAAAATATTGCTTTAATTGTTTCTAATTCAAAAAATCAAGATGAATTAGACGCAAAAATTAAAGGTTTTGTAGATAAACGATAAGAAAAACTTATATTTTGAAACATTTTTGCAATAATAAAGTAATTAATAGTGCAAATAATATGTTTTAAATTTATACTCTCAAATAATTAATTCTCCACATTCAAATCAGCGTTTTTTTTATTGTATTTAATGAATTTAAAAGAAAAATTGTTTAAAAAAATATAAAATTATGATAGCCGAAGAACTTATCAATCAGATGATTCCACCACTTAAAATGAGTGATTCTATCCAAAAAGCGTTGCAATGGATGGAAGAACTGCGTGTGCATCAACTCCCTGTGATTGAAAACAAAGAATACAAAGGACTGATAAGTGAAGAAATAATTTATCAACATAACTTACAAGATGCTATCATTTCAGAATTATCTTTGATATATTCTGCTACTTTTGTGTATGCACATCAACATTTTTATGATATTTTGAGATTGGCAAACCAAAACCAATTGCAGTTGGTGTCTGTTTTAAATGAAGAAAATTATTTTATTGGGGCTGTTACTTTAAACGATACGTTGATGGCTTTGTCAGAATCGGCTTCTATGCAAGAAGCAGGTGGTATTTTAGTTTTTTGGATGGACAAAAGAGATTATTCATTGTCTGAAATTAGCCGATTAGTCGAAAGCAATGACGCAAAAATTTTGAGTACTTATTTGACTGATGACAAAGAAAATCCACAAAAAATAAAAATCACTATCAAACTCAATACCACTGATTTGAATAGAATTATTGCTACTTTTGAAAGATTTAGCTACCATATTATTGGCAAATTCCAAGATACTTCACATCAGAATATCGAACAAGAAAGATTAGACCATTTATTCAAATTTTTAAGTATATGAAAATTATTGCTCCTTCGTTGTTAGCCGCAGATTTTGGACAACTCAAACAAGAAATCGAAATGGTCAATCAAAGTCAAGCTGATTGGTTACATTTAGACATAATGGACGGAGTTTTTGTGCCTAATATTTCTTTTGGAATGCCTGTTTTGGAAGTGGTACAAAAACATAGCACTAAAATTTTAGATGTGCATCTGATGATAATGCAACCAGAACGTTATTTGGCTGATTTTCAAAAATTAGGTGCAAACATCATTACGGTACATCAAGAAGCTTGCACACATTTGCACCGAACTTTGCAACAAATCAAAGATTTGGGCTGTAAAGCAGGCGTAGCACTCAATCCACATACGCCTGTGAGCGTATTAAGTGATGTTTTATATTGTACTGATTTGGTTTGTTTGATGTCTGTAAATCCGGGCTTTGGCGGACAAAAATTTATAGAAAATACATACAAAAAAACGAAAGAATTAAAAAAAATGATCATAGAAGCTAATGCAAATACTTTGATAGAAATAGATGGCGGTGTAAATGCTGATAATATTTCTTTGCTTTCAGAGGCGGGTGCAGATGTTTTTGTGGCAGGTAATTTTGTATTCAAATCAAAAAATCCTTTGGAAGTAATACAAGAATTAAAGAATAAAATTGGATAGGTTTGGTGGTTTGTTATCAAATACCAAAGAATGATAAGTAAATTATTTATCTTTATATTTATAGCCTTACAACAAACTAAATCAATACTTTTCTAAAAAAATGGAAACAATCTTAAAAGAACCTAAAAAACTTAATCCTAATAAATTACCTTTTTTGCAAGCACAAATGTTGCAACGAATTTATTTGGATTTATCCCAAAATAAAAAAAGTGATTTTGAAAAATTAGCACAATTAGCAGAATATCCAAAAGAAAGCAAGATATTAAAAGATGCTATTAACGCTCTTATAGAAAAAGGTTTTTTGATAGGAGATTTTGAAAATGGCTTTGAAATTCCAGAAGAAGCACAAGATTTATACCGTAAAGTTATAAAAAAAAATAACCCAAAAGAGAAAAAATATAGCGATAAGTTATTGAAAATCAATCAATTAAATCGTAATACAAATACTTCCCTTTTTGAAAATATAGAAACAACAAGCGAACTTAATAAGTTTGGCGTGGTGCATAAATGGTACGATTATTTGGAGGATTTTCCGTTTCAACTCATTGAAGAAAAAATAAAAGAATACAAAATTCCTGAAAAGGCATTGATTGTGGAGCCTTTTGCGGGGAGTGGGACTACTTTGATTTCTGCGAATTTGTTTAATTGCAATGCGGTTGGTTTTGATGCTAATCCGTTGATGTGTTTTATTTCGGAAGTAAAAACAACTTTTGATATAGATTTAGATATTTTTATAACCGAAATACAAAATATTGCACAAAATTTTTTAGAAAAAATACAAATCTTCGAAAATTTAGACTTAAATAGAGGATTTTTAGACAAAATGCCCAAAAAAGAACTCAACCAATGGCTCAGTGAAGGTTTGCAAAAAGAAGTTATTTTGCTAAAAAATTTGGTAGATAACATAGAAAATCAAAAAAACAAAAACCTTTTACTTTTAGCACTTTCAAAAGCCTGTTTTGAAGCAAGTTATGTGCAGTTATGCCCAGGAACTACGTTTTATCCTTTCAGAGAAAAACCTGAGTTTTGGGATTTATTCACCAAAAAAGTTTTACAAATATACCAAGATTTGCAAAAAGTTCAAAAACATAGCAATTATGGCACTTCGAAACTTATCAAAGACAGTTGTTTGGAGGCAAAAAAATATATTGAACCTAATACGATTGATTTTATTGTAACTTCTCCGCCTTACCCTAACGATTTGGAATACACACGCCAAACAAGATTAGAAATGTATTTGTTGGATTTTGTCAATGATATGAATGATGTGCAACAAATCAAGCGAAAAATGGTAAAAGGTAGCACTAAATTGATTTTCAAAGAGAGTGATTCTGAACAATTTATCCAAAAATTTGATAGCATTACTGCGGTTACAAATCAAATTTATGAGCAAACAAAAGACAAAAATTGGGGCTTTGATTATCCTCGAATGGTAAGAGAATATTTTGGCGATATGTACCTTTGTATGCGTGAATTTTATGATTTATTGAAAGAAAATGCGTATTTTTTGCAAGTAGTTGGCGACCAAACCATCAAAGGTGTGTATATTCCTGTGTGTGATATTTTGATAGAAATGGCACAAGAAATTGGCTACAAAGACTGCACAAAAGAGTTGTTTCGTATGCGTAGAAGCACAGGACATGACATTGCATTGCCCGAAGAAATTGTGATAATTCAGAAATAAAACAGCAAAATTACAACTATGCAACCCAACGAAATTTTTACTTATCCCAAAGAAAATATAAGCCAAGAAGCACAAGACGCAGTAAATAATCATTTTTGTAGGTTTTTGGATAAAATTTGTGATAAACAAAGTCGTACCATTTCCTATCCTATGGGCGTTTGTTCTGTATGGCATCATAATAAAAAAGCAATTATTTGTCCGCATAGATTTTTAGAAGATAATTTGGTTTTTGAGCAAATAAGTGAAGAAGTTTTTGGTGCAAAGGATAATGTTTTGTTATTACAAGAAGTAAAAATTACAAATGTAGGAAGTTTTGATTTTGTGTTAGTAAAATTTAAACCTTTGACAAGCAAAGTAGAAGATTTTTGTATTGTAGAATTTCAATCAGATTCTACCACAAGTACAGGGCAATTGGTAGAAAGTTTAAAAGATTTTATGGATACGAAAGAGTTAAAAGAAAAATATAGTTTTGGATTAAATACTTACAACACCATCAAACTTTCGTATATACAAATGCTCATAAAAGGGCAAGTAATGGAAAAATGGAATAAAAATATTGTTTGGGTAATGCAAAATTATGTGTATGAAAATATGGTTAATCGCTTCCAATTATCAGAAATGGAGTATAAAAAAGAGAAAAATACCAAATATTTTTTGTATGATTTGATAGGCAAAAATAACGTAGATTATTTGACTTTGGTAGATAAAAAAGCCTCTACGATTGCTAATTTATTGAAGGCTTTTACACATCAAGACACACCAAGTTTGAGCGATTTTATAGAAATTTTAACAGAAAAAATAAAAGAAAAAATAAAAATTAAAGACTAAAAAAACGAATAATAACCAAATTTACACCAATCAAAAAATTAGTTATTAAAATTAAAACTATCATTATTAAAAAAAATGACACAAAAATTTACTACCATTGATACACTCAAATCGTTTTTAAGAGAACAAAAATTAGCCAAAAAAAATTGGGGATTTGTGCCTACAATGGGCGCATTACACGAAGGACATTTGCAATTAGTCAAAAAAGCAAGTGAAGAAAATGATTTTGTAGTCGTTAGTATTTTTGTAAACCCAACTCAATTTAATAATGTTTCTGATTTAGAAAAATATCCACGAAATATTGATAAAGATATTCAATTATTAGAAACATTAGGAAAACAAATAGTCGTTTTTACACCCGAAACCAAAGAAATGTACCCACATACAAGCATACTAAAATTTGATTTTGGTAACTTGGAAAACGTAATGGAAGGCAGTTTTAGAGCGGGGCATTTTAACGGAGTGGCTTTGGTGGTAAGCAAATTATTTCATATTGTGCAACCAAAAAAAGCATATTTTGGACAAAAAGATTTACAACAATGCAGAGTAATTGGTTGCTTGGTTCGTGATTTGGATTTTGATTTGGAATTGGTGATATGCCCAACTATGCGTGAAAATGACGGTTTGGCAATGTCTTCTCGGAATACAAGATTAGACGCAAACCAAAGAAAAGAAGCAGTTAAAATTTCTCAAAGTTTATTTGAGGCTGAAAAAAAAATAAAAAATAAAGAAAATTGGGTAGATATTTTAGCAGAAATAGAAACTTTTTATAAAAATTCTGATTTGCGTTTAGAATATTTTTTAATGGCTGATAATCAAAATTTAACCATTTTAAATTCTTATCAAGACCAAAAAAAAGTCGCAATATGTGTGGCGGCTTATGCAGGAGAAGTTCGTTTGATTGATAATATTGTAGTTGAAATATGAAATATAAAAAAATATTTTTTTGTTTTATTTTATTTTTTTTGGGAACAAATATTTTTGTTTTTGGGCAATTTTTGAAAGATATTACGGCTCAACAAATGGCGACCGAAGCAACTGAATATATATATAGTTTTGATTTCAAAAATGCTAAAATTTCGATTGATAAACTAAATAAAAGACTACCAAATCACCCTGTTGTACCTTTTTTGTACGCATATTTGATGTCTTGGCAGACTTTTCCATTGCAAAAAAACTATGGAGAATATACCCAATACGAAAAATATCTACAAACTTGTTTAGCCCAATCAAAAGAGATAATTAAAAAAAATAAACAAGATATTGAAGGTAATTATTTTGCGATGATGTCTTATAGCCTGATGGCAATGCACGAATCAGAAGCAGGGAATTTTTGGGCATCAGTTGAATTGGGAAAAAGTGCATTTTATTACCTCAAAAAAGGTTTTGATTGGGGCGAAAAATTAGCTGATTATTATTTTACGACAGGTTTGTATCGATATTATGCTATTCAATATCCCGAAACACACGCCTCTGCACGTGTGGCAATGATTTTTTTTCCAAATGGCGACAAAATACAAGGACTGAAATATTTACAATTGGCTTCCACACAATCAAAATTTAGTAAAATTGAGGCTTTTATTTATCTGCATGGTATTTATTCAAAGTATGAAAAGAATTATTTGAATGCTTTGGCACAAACTCAAAATTTAATTCAAAAATATCCATATAATCCATTTTTTGCTTTAAAACATTGTGAAAGTTTGATTTTTGTAGGGCGATATGCAGAGGCAGAATTACTTTTACCAAGATTTGCAAGCCTTTCTGGGCGAATGTATAGAGTTGCCACCAATACTTTTAAAGGTTTGATTTATGAAAAATATTATAAAAATAATACAACTGCACAAACTTTTTATAAAAATTCAGTAGATATTGCCAATGCTGATGTTCGATATTCCAAAGATTTTCAAGCACAAAGTTATATAGGTTTAGGTAGAATCGCTTTGGCAAACGGACAAAAAGAACAAGCCAAAAAATATTTTAAAAAAGCAGAAAAAATGACCGAATATGAAGGATTAAAAGATGAAATAAAACAATATTTAAAAAAATTATAATTTTTTGATGGTTGTTTTTTATGATAAAAAATTAAACAAAAAAAATATCTTAAATTAAATAAATGAATACAAAAGAAAATTTTATCCAAGCCTATATGGAAGAAAATATATGCTTTGGTTGTGGACAAAATCACCCTGATGGACTACAAATTCATAGCGTTTGGGAAGGCGATAAAATGGTTTGTCAATGGACTCCTACCGAAAAATATCAAGGTTGGAAAGGATTGATGAATGGTGGAATTTTAGCGACTTTGATGGATTGTCATACGATGGCAACCGCCACAGCACACGCCTACAAAATAGAAAATAACAGAGATTGGGATACTTTGCCTACGTACAGATATGCCACAGGAACGCTCAATATCAAATATTTGAAACCTACACCGATTGATAAACCACTTATTTTGAAAGCCGAAGTAAAAGAAGTGAAAGGAAAAAAAACAATACTTTTTTGTGAAATATGGGCAGGAAATGAAAAAACCGCAGAGGGCGAAGTGATTGCTATTCGAGTATATGACAGCAGTTTGGAAAACGAAAATAATGTTTTTAAAGGATAGTTTTTATGGCTTGGGCAATTTATATACAACAATTTAAAGACTATCTAAAATTAGAACGAAATTTTCAAGCCAATTCTTTAGATGCGTATTGGCGTGATGTTCAAAAATTAAAAGAATTTTTAGAAATTCATCAAATAAATGTTTCTCCTTTACAAATAGAACTCTGTCATTTAACTGATTTTTTAAAATATTTAGCAGATTTGGGCTTAGCGGAAATGTCAAAAGCAAGAATTTTATCGGGTATCAAAGCATTTTTTAAATTTTTGTTATTAGAAGATATTATCAAAAACAACCCAAGCGAATTATTAGAAACTCCTAAAATACTTAGAAAACTACCTGATGTATTGAACATCGAAGAAGTAGATTTGATATTAAAAAGTTTTGATTTATCAAGACAAGATGATGCCCGCAATCGTGTCATTGTAGAAATTTTATATAGTTCTGGTTTGCGTGTGTCGGAAGTAGTAGGCTTAACTTTAAGCAGAATTTATGCTGATGAAGGTTTTTTGAAAGTAGTTGGCAAAGGAAACAAAGAAAGATTTGTACCAATAGGCGAACAGGCTTTGCATTATCTTACGATTTATCTCAAAGAAATCAGACCGAATATTCCAATAAAACCAAAATTTCAAGATATAGTTTTTTTGAACAGACGCGGAAGTAGTTTGTCAAGAATTAGTGTTTTTACTGCCATTCAAAAAGTAACAAAATTAGCAGGAATTAACAAAAAAATAAGTCCACATACATTTAGACACACTTTTGCGACTCATTTGATAGAAGGTGGAGCAGATTTACGAGCCGTACAAGATATGTTAGGACACGAATCTATCACCACCACCGAACTTTACACGCATTTAGACAGAGATTATTTAAAACAAACTATTATTAATTTTCACCCAAGAAGTTAGTTTTTGAATGATTTGATTACAATTTGCAACTATTTTCTATTGAAAAATTGTATAAATCTTAGTAGAACCAAAATAATTTGTAAAAACCCAATTTTATTTATCTTAAAAAATAATTTTATCCAATTGTTATTTTTTTGATTATATTTCATTATATTTGCCCTAAAAAAGAAATTTAGATTAAAAAAATACAAAAAATGCAGAAAAAACAAACTTACGATACAGCTAAAAAACAAGAAAAAGCAATTTTAGTAGCTTTGATTACAGAACAACAAAATGAAGAAAAGACTAAAATATACCTCGAAGAATTAGCTTTTTTGGCACTTACCTTAGAAATGCAAGTCCAAAAAAAATTTACACAAAGATTATCTAAGCCCGAAACGCATACTTATTTAGGCAAAGGAAAATTAGCAGAAGTAGTCGAATATGCTCATTTTCACGAAATAGATGTGATTATTTTTGATGATGATTTATCACCTTCACAGGTTAGAAACTTAGAAAAGGCTTTTAATGGAAGTGAAATTGACAACGCAAAAATAAAAATTATTGATAGAAGTTTGTTGATTTTAGATATTTTTTCGATGCGTGCCAAAACTACACAAGCCCGCACACAAGTCGAGTTGGCTCAATATCAATATTTGTACCCACGCCTGACACGTATGTGGACGCACCTTTCAAAACAAAAAGGTGGAATTGGTATGAGAGGACCTGGTGAGAAAGAATTAGAAACCGATAGACGAATTATCAAAGATAAAATTGGACTTTTGAAAGAGAAATTAGCAAAAATAGAGCAACAAGGAAGCACAAGACGAAAAGCAAGGGAAGAGATGATAAGGGTTTCGATTGTGGGCTATACCAATGTTGGTAAATCGTCTTTGATGCGACATTTGGCAAAAACAGAGGATATTCAAGGTGAAAATAAATTATTTGCTACTGTGGATTCTACGGTTAGAAAAGTTGTTTTGAATAATGTGCCTTTTCTTTTGACTGATACAGTTGGTTTTATTAGAAAACTACCTACTTTATTGATTGAAAGTTTTAAATCTACTTTGACAGAAATTCTTGAGGCTGATATTTTATTGCATATTGCAGATATTTCTACGCCTTATTGTGAAGAACAAATAGGCATTGTCAATCAAACTTTAACAGATTTGAATGTAGAAAAAGAAACAATTTTGATTTTTAATAAAATTGATTTCTATGAGGCTGATGATGTACCTAATATGCAATATTTATCCAAAAACAATCAAAAAGTTATTTATACTTCTGCCGTTACAAAACAAAATTTAAAAGAATTGAAACAAGGAATTTATGATTTGGTGGTCGAAAAATATTATGAAATTTATCCAAATTATTTAAAACCACTTTCTGCGGCAGATTGGGGAAATTTTGAAAATATTGAAAATAATATTTAATTTTCAGTTATTAAATCAAATAATTCTAATTTTTTATCGTTAATTAGTTAAAATCATATCATTTATTTAATATTTTATAATTATGCAAACTCACGTTTCAGAAGAAGAATTATTAGCACAATATATTGACGAGGTTACGGGAGAAATTATCTATCCATCAAGTGACGGACAACCTATGGCAGAAACAACAGAACATTTTGAACATATTACCACCATAGAAGGTAATTTAGACTCTTTATTTGCAGACAAAACTGATGTTTTTGTAGCAGGAGATTTATTGTGGTATCCTGAAAAAGGAAAACCTTACATTTGTAATGCCCCTGACACAATGGTTGTGTTTGGGCGACCAAAAGGACATCGAAGTAGTTATGAACAATGGAACGAAGATGATATTGCACCTGCGGTAGTCTTTGAAATTTTATCTAAATCAAATTCAGCATCGGATATGATAGATAAATTTTTATTCTATGAAAAATACGGTGTGCAAGAATATTATGTTTATGACCATTTAAGAGATAAATTTTATGCTTGGGTGCGAGAAGGCAATAGATTGCATAGTTTTTTGGTAATGCCAACCTTTAAAAGTCCTTTATTGGGCGTAACTTTTGAAATATACCAAGGTTCAAAATTAAAAATGTATAATCCTGATGGCTCTCAATTTCTTACTTTTGTGCAAAATATAAAAGAAAAAGAAGCATTAAAAAAGGCTTTAAAGGAACAAAAAGAAATTTTGGAGGAGGAAAAAGCAAGAGCAGAACAAGAAAAAGCAAGAGCTGATGAGGAAAAAGAAAAAGCAGAGGAGGAAAAAGCAAGGGCTGAACAAGAAAAAGCAAGAGCTGACGAGCAAGAAGAAAAAGCAGAGGAGGAAAAAGCAAGAGCTGATGAGCAAGAAGAAAAAGCAGAGGAGGAAAAAGCAAGAGCAGAAAAAGCCGAAGCCCAAATCGAATTGCTTAAAAAGTTTTTAATCGAAAAAGGATTTAGTCTTTCAAATGACTAAATTATAAAATTACTTTTATGATTTTTTGATGAAGCACTTTTTTCAAAATATAGTTTTAACGTGAGTTTGGGATAACAATAGTTCAAAAAAGTGTGTAATTTTTCAAAAAACGAGGTCAGACCTTCGTAAACTTCGGTACAGACCTCGTTTTTTGACTATTATTTCAAATGACCAGTCAAAATATTTTAATGAAAATAATATTTATCTATAAATACTTGAAAATCAATTGTTTATAAATAAAAATTATTTCGAACTCACGTGATTATACAAACTCACGTTTCAGAAAAACGAATTATTAACACAATATATTAACGAGTACGAGCGAAAAATTATTCGCCCGTACTCGTATTATTTACAAAAAATATCAATTTTGTTGTGTAGATACATATTTTTATTCAAATTTCAAACACATACAAAATTTTTACAGCCACTAATTATTTATGTTCAACTTCTAAAATCATTGCCACCACTTTTTGTTCGTTGCTTTTGGCAGAAAAAGATATTTTTCCATTTTGAAAATTTGTATTTTTTACTAAATCATTACCCAAAACAGCATTTACTTTTTCTGCAAAATTACCTTCTTCTGCCGCAATTCTACTTTTAATATCTTCAACATCAAGCGCCTCTTTGCTATATAATAAGCACATATAATCTTTTCCTATGGTATTATCCATTCTTACAAAATGTTTTTCGCTTGGTAAAGCAATACTATTTCCCTTATAATTGAGTGCAGGACTTATATTTTCATTGAAAGGAAAAACGACACTCACTTTTTGAGTGGCTAAATCTGAGCCTAAGGCATACACGAATGCAGGTTGTTCGTTGTTGATATACATTCTAAATTTTGTACCTGAAAAATAAGGTTGTTTTGTTTGATATATACCTACATTTCCTACTTTTTTTACAAAACTTGCGGTCATATCTGCTTTGTCTGAAGTTTCTAATCTAAAACTTCCTGCTAAATCATTTGTATTATTAGGTAAATTAGTTGGAAAATCGATGGCTTCGTAAGCATATTTTACAAAATCAATAAAAGTATCATAAGGAATCCAAATAAAACCTTCATTTCCCCAATTATTTCCCCAACTATTCAATATTTCAAAAGCACCACCATATTGATTGTCATCATAACCGACTACGCACATCGCGTGTCCGCCCATTTTTGAGTTAGGTATTTCGGTAGGTTTCCAAGCACCTTTTGCAGCACCAAACGAAGTAGGGCATAACATTCCAATTATAATAGGATTTCCTGATGCCAATGCTTTTTTGAGTGCTTTTAGTTTGAATGGTTTTGTTTCATCGCTTGCAAAAAGTGTGGCATATCCTTTTATTTTATAATTTGATGCTTTTTCATAGATAGATTCATCAGGTTTGTCTTGTGGACATTCTCCTGAATAATCAGTGAGTTTTGGAACGCCTTTGTCTTGAAATAATTTTAAAGCCTCATCAACAAAAGCACCATTTTGACAGTTGTTATCTTTTTCGTTTTTGATGTGCAAATAAGTAAAATGTGGTGAAAATCCTTCTTTGGCAATTTCAACAGGGTCAGTCATTCCTTTTGCTTTTGCTGCTAAAATGGTTCTTACTCCCCAACTACTTGACCAGCCAACACAAGTTCCATAACCTCCTTGACTTCGAGGCGTAGGGCAATACATTTTTAGAGATACAGCAGCGGGTACGATTGTATAATCTCTGCTCAAAAGGACAGCTTTTTTTGGAATTTTATTATATGCTTCATCATCAAAGTTCATTCCTGTACCATATTTTTGGGCATAAGAATAAGTACTAAAAAATAAGACATAAACAAGAGTAAGAATAAAATGTTGTTTTTTCATAATGATAAATTAACTAAAAATGTAGAATTTTTTTAATGATATTGTATAACCTTTATACGTTTTTAAACTATCAATGTTCATAATTGAAAATATATTTTTAAAATCCGTCCATTTTTGCCTCCAATTCTCGTCTTACTTGTTGTAATATTTTTTCGGCTTCTATCAAATATTGCATATTATTGCTTTTGAGTGCTTTGGTAACAAAAAAATTAACGTCTTTTTTTGTTCTTCTTACTTTTTCTTCTGCTTCTTCACTCGTTTCAATTTTTTGTTTGATAGGTTTTAGTTTATGCAAAGGTTCGCCATTTTCCAAAAGCCTTCCAAATTCTGCTAATTGTTCGTCTGTTTCATCAGCCCAACTCATTATCATATTTTTACTGATTGGAATTGTTTTATTCAAAATATTCCATCTTAAATTTTTATTATCAGTCGTAACTTTGTTCAAAATAAGGGCGTATTTTTCATCTCTTTTGATGGTTTGTTCTGAAACTTTATGGATTTCTCCTAATTTTTCTGCGGTAGATTTTGCAGGCGAATGTGCATCTTTTTCCATTGTAAACTGATTTTCACCTAATTTTTTCTTTTCGCGTGTGTATTGCATACCGCGTAAGTAGGATTTTGTTTCGTCAGATACATTTCTTTTGCCCAATTGATTATCGAGCATCCAATCTTTTGCGGCATCAACATTGGCAAATTTAACCAAAAAAACATTAAATTTAACTTTATTTTCAGTGCATATTTTAAAACGATTGTGTCCATCAATCAAAACATATTCATTGCCTTTATCCCACAAAACCAAACTATCTCTACAGCCATCGTTGATGATATTTTGTTCTAATTTTTGATATTCTTCTGTCGAAAGTGGCGGAATAAGGTTTTTAAACTCCTCCTCGATAATTATTTTTTGTGTAATATCAGATGAATTGTTGAGATTTTTTTCTTCTTTTATGCTTTCTTTTTGATGTTCTGCTCCTTTCATCAACGCATCAAATACAGAAACTTTACTTTTTGCCATTTTTTTATTATTTGAAAATTGTTAAAACTTCTTCTGCCAATGCTTTATAATCTTTTGCTCCTTGACTTGATTTATCAAAAGTAAAAATATCTTTTCCTGATGCCGTTGCTTCTGCTAAGGTAATATTTTGTTTGATAACGGTTTCAAAAACTTGTCCGCCATATATTTTTCTGATGCTATCTGCTACGTCTTTTCTAAAAATTGTATTGTTTAATTGTGTAATCAACATACCCAAAATAGAAAGATTTGTGTTTAAATTTTCTTTTAATTTTTCTATCAAATCAAAAATAGTTTGTAAACCTTTGACTGCTAAAAACTCCGCTTGCACCGCAATAATTACTTTATCAGACGCAATCAAAGCATTCAAAGGTAAAATACTTAGACTTGGTGGGCAATCAATCAAAATATAATCATATTTTTTTTGTACTTCTTTTAATCTTTTTTTCAAACGAAAATATCCATTGACATCAGTTTGTAATCTTAATTCTGCCTCTGATAAATCTAAATCGGCAGGAATTATATCAAAATTTTTGTCTAAGGGAATGATAGGCAAAGCAATATCTTCACACAAGACGTGAAATGTATTGCAATCAGGGTTATTGATACCTGCGCACTGCGAAAGATTGGCTTGTGGGTCAAGGTCAATTAAAAGAACTTTTTTATTTTCTAAACTTAAAGCCTTTCCTAAGTTAATAGTGGTGGTGGTTTTGCCCACACCTCCTTTGTGATTGATGATGGAAATAATCATAATTTTAATTTTTTTTACAAAAGTACAAAAATTTTATTCAAAAATAACAAAAAAATCTGATTTTTTTCTTTCTTAGGAATGAAAGTTAAATAACATAGCACAATTTTAAGACAAAGTGGCATAAATACCACTTCTATACATATTTTTATTCATCTATAGGATAGACATTTATGCCTATTTCTTACACAAAATAATGAATATGAATTGGAAAACACATATTTTTAATCAGTGGGGGTTTAAAATAGATAACCATAAAATTCAGTTTATTTAATTTTGATTCCTTAGGAACGAAAATTGAACAACAAGAATAGACATTTATGCCTATTTCCTATCCAAATTATGAATATTAACAAAATAATCTACCATAATAGTTTATAATTTTGATTTTTTACAAACAAAAACTATCCAAAAACACATAAATAATTACTATTTTTTTTGTAAAAATGGATTTTGAAAGGCAGGATTTTGAATAAAAGTAGAATCTGTAAGCATATTTAAAAACAAAATAATATCCTGTTTTTCTTCTTTGGTAAGGCTTAAAGTTTTTCCTTCGGGAATATTAGTTGCTTCATTAATCAAAATATCCAAAGAATTAGAAGATTGAATATGCTCGTTATAATGGTCTAAAACTTGTTCTAAATTTTGAAATCTTCCATCGTGCATATAAGGTGCGGTCAAGGCAATATTTCTCAAAGAAGGGGCTTTCATTTTCCCTCTGTCTGTTGATTTTTTAGTAATTTTTTCTAATCCAGTATCTTTGGGTTCTTTATCCAATCCGTTGTTATGAAAAGTTTGCAAAGTAGTGAGGTGGCTTCCGTGGCAATCGCCACAATTTGCTCCTCTTAGATTTATTTCGGCAATAGGGTGCGTAAAAAATAATTGAATGGCTTTTTTTTCTCTTAAAGTTGGTTTTACTTCACCCCTCACAATTTTGTCGTATCGAGAATTAGCCGAAATTAAAGTTCTTTCAAATTGAGCCAATGCTTTGGCAATCAAGTCAATATTTATTTTTGAAGTAGCAAATGCTTTTTTAAACAAAGGCGGATAAGTTGAAATATTTTGTAATTTTTTTTCTAAATCATTGATATTCATACCCATTTCTTTGGGATTTGTCAAAGGATGCAATGATTGATGTTCCAAACTTGGACTTCTTCCGTCCCAAAAAAAATTTTGATTCCACAACAAATTCACTAAACTCATCGAATTTCGTTCGTTGATTTGTTGGTTAATTCCGATAGCAATTTTGTTGTTATCACTAAAAGATTTTTGAGGTTGATGACAAGTAGCACAAGAAATTGTGTTATCAGCAGACAAACGCACATCAAAAAACAACATTTTTCCTAAAAAAACAGCGTCTTTATTCATTGGATTATCTTTTGGAATTGAAAATTGTTGTCCAAAGTGTTCGGGAAGTTGCCATTTTTTGAGAAATGAATTTTGACAAGAATTAAAAATCAACACAAAACAAAATAAACAAAAACAAAATACAATATATTTTTTCATAGATTTTTATTTGCCTTATCTTACAACAAAAATTAAAGTATGTAAAACTTGTGCGAATATAATTATTTTTGTAATAAAATCAAAAAAAATACGTTGTTTGAACATCAAAAAAATACTTAAAATCTCAAAAAAAACAAAAATGCAAGAAATAATTATCTATTCTCCGATAGGAAATTTGAAAATAAAAGCCTCCGAAAAAGGAATCAAATATTTACAAATCACGGAGGAATATGTAACAAATATATCTAATTTTGATAACGAAAATATCAAAAAACATCTTTTGCAATGCAAAAAAGAATTAGAAGAATATTTTGAACACAAAAGAACAATTTTTGAAGTTGAATTGGACTTAGAAGGCACGCCATTTCAGAAAAATATTTGGAATAATTTGTTAAAAATTGAGTTTGGAACGACTACAAGTTATTTAGAAATAGCCAAAAAAATCAATAATATTCCTGCTATCAGGGCTGTAGGTGCGGCAAATGGTAAAAATCCAGTTTGGATAATTGTTCCTTGTCATAGAGTTATTGCTTCCAACGGAAATCTGACAGGTTATGCGGGAGGCTTAGCCAATAAATTATTTTTAATAGAACACGAAAAAAAACTATCAAACACAAAAAAACTTAGCCTTTTTTAAAATAAAAAATTGCTTTTGATAAGGCAAGAAATGGTACACAAATTATTATTTTAAAAATAGTTGTTTGTTTTTAGATAATTGTTTATTTTTGCGAGGAATGGGTGTGAGTTGGGCGGAATAAGTTAGGTGCTATTTTAAAAAGAATTATGTTGATAGAAAATAAAGGAATAAAAAAGGACAATTATTTTATCCCACCTTTTGTACTAAACGAAGGTGAGATTATAATTCTTTATTTGTTTGAGGGACAATATTTCCTCCCAACTGAATTATATTTGAAAGACATATTTACAGGAAAAATAAAACACGAAAATGTATTAGTACACAAACATCTCTCATTTGTAGAATATATTTTTGAACCAAGATGGCGAAGTTTATTTTGCCCAATAACTGTAGGTGAATATTTAAGGAAAAATGCAAACACTAATAGTAATTATGCCACTAAGATTTATGAAAGAAATAAATGGATAACTAATAAAACAAAAATTCATAATCTTGCAGGAAATATAAGAAAACAACTAAGTTTATTTGCAACTTTATCAAAATCAAAAAATATCGTGTTTGACTTATCAGGGCAAGACCCTCTTGGAGCAGAAGAAACTTATGAATGTGTGAAAGAAAATGTCAAGAATGGTGGCTCTGGAATTTTGATTGATTGGGCAAAAAATATGATTGATTGGGCAAAAAATATGGAAGATAAGTGTACAAAATTAATACAAATACAATGGACAGAATAACAACATCTCACAACATTATATTTACAAAAAAACAGGCTAATGATTTTCTGCCCCAACTGGCTTAAGTATATTCTAAAATAAAAAAAATAAAATACTGGCGCAAGTTTGAGCGAAGCGGAAACTTGTGCCTCTGTATTAATAGA
>RDXZ01000067.1 GCA_004293265.1 Bacteroidota bacterium
ACAAATTGCTCAAAATTTTGTTATTTAGGCTTTACATTATGAAAAATGATTTTTTTTATTTATCTTTTTGAAAATATTTTTATGTAAAGCGATTGTAAACTTAATGTAAAGTAACAAACGAAAAATAAATCAAAAATAAAAAAACTCAATCTCAAATATAAAATCTCACCAAAAATCGTAGTGTTATCAAGCAACATTCAAAAAAACATTAAAATCTTTAAAAAGTACAATTTTTAATAATTTTTATTTTTATAAACAAACATCACAATTTTAAAAATATTAAACTTTTAGAAAATCAAACAAACAATCAAAACTTATTCAATTCTAATCTTTTTTTGTTTCTTCTTTGATAGCCAATTGCCCGCAAGCCGCATCAATATCTTTTCCTCTGCTTCTTCTTACATTGACAATCATTCCTTTTTTCTCTAAATAATGTTGAAAAGCTTCCAATTTATCAACTTTTGTATTCACAAAATCTGCTTCTTTGATAGGATTATATTCGATAATATTGATTTTTGAAGGAACTTTTTTGGCAAATTGATACAATTCTTGTGCATCTTCGAGAGTATCATTAAAATTATGAAAAACAATGTATTCAAAAGTAATGTCATTTTTAGTTTTTTCATAAAAATATTGCAATGCTTCTGTCAAAGCTTCCAATGTGTTGCTTTCGTTGATGGGCATAATTTGATTGCGTTTTTCGTCATTGGCGGCGTGTAAAGAAATCGCTAAATTAAATTTTACTTGGTCATCACCTAATTTTTTTATCATTTTGGCAATGCCTGCCGTCGAAACCGTAATGCGTTTTGTGGACATATTCAATCCTTCGGGAGAAGTTATCATCTCAATTCCTTTCAAAACATTGGCATAATTCAACAAAGGTTCACCCATTCCCATAAACACAATATTGCTCAATGGTTTTTCGTAATGTTCTTGTGCTAATTGCGTGATTTTTACTACTTGGTCGTATATTTCAGCAGGAGTTAAATTTCTTTTTCTTTCCATATAACCTGTGGCACAAAATTTACAAGTCAAAGAACAACCTACTTGCGAAGAAACGCAGGCAGTCATTCTTTCAGAAAGCGGAATCAAAACGCCTTCTATCAAGTGCGTGTCGTGCAATCTAAAACCAACTTTGATGGTTTTGTCTTTGCTGATTTGCTTTTGGTCGATGGTAAGATGAGGAATATCAAAATTTTCTTTTAATAAATTTCTTGTTTCTTTGGATAAATTTGTCATTTCATCAAAAGAAAGGGCAGATTTTTGCCAAAGCCATTCGTATATTTGTTTTGCTCTGAATTTTTTTTCACCTTTTTCAATCAAAAATTTTTCTATTTCAATTAGGTTACAATTTCTAATATCTTTTTTTATCAAAATTATTTTTTCTTCTAATATTTCCATTTTTACATAAATTTGTTTATTTTTGTGCAAAATTAAAGAAAAATAATTAAATATAAGTTATTTTTCGAATTTAAGTTTACAAAACAACGTTTCATTCGTATAAACAGAAAAGCATCATTCCGAAACATCAAGTAAAAAATATTATGAAAAAACAACTTATACTTAGCATCTTCTTCTTTTTATTTCAATCCATATTTATTTTTGGGCAATCTTTCAATTGGCTCAGAACTCCTGTAGACTCAGGAAATAATGATAATATCGTCGCATTCAGTGTTGATAATGCAGGTAATACGTATGTAATTGGAAATTATGGTAACTCTTCCAATCCAACAGATATGCAAACTTTAACATTACAGTCCTCTCCATCTCAATCTGTTACGACTACAAGCCAAAAATTAGATATTTTTATTGCTAAATATTCTCCGACAGGCACTGTGTTATGGGTAAAGACAATAGGAAATGCTGAAAATGACCAGGCTGTTGATATTGCAGTAACCAATGACGGCACCACTGTTTTTGTGCTGGGTATGTTTACAAATAATTTGACTTTACCAATAACACCTAATCCTATTACTTTGTCAAATACATCTAATACAGATGCTTTTATTTATAAGATGAATGGTGCAACAGGTGATGGAATAGGCGTACAGCAAATAAATGCTACCAATGACCTTAACCCCAAAGCAATGGCGTATAACAATGTCAATGAAAAAATAACAGTGGTAGGTTATACAATAGGTGCTGCAAGTGCATTATTGCCATCACCTAATAATTTTATTGGAACAGCTGGTGGTAGTTTTGATATATTTGTAGCCGGTTTTGATGCAATTGATTTGAGTTTAAAAAATAGTTTGATAATAGGGGGGGCTTCAACTGATATTGCTTGGGGCGTAGATATAGATGCTACAGGGATAGTATATGTGGGAGGTAATTTTAATGGAACAGTTAATTTTGGTGCTGGACAAACAAGAACATCTGCGGGAGCAAATGGTGATGGATTTGTGGCTAAAATTTCGCCTGTGTCTGTTACATACTCATTGAATTGGGTAAAACACTTCAAAAGTGGTGCTGGGGCAATTGGTGGACGAACTAGTGCGGTGAGATATGAATTGACAAATGATAAGGTGTATGCCACAGGTTTTTTTACAGGAACAACTGATTTTGATGATGGAATACCTATTTTAAACCTCACAAGCATAGGAAGTGATGATGTTTTTGTAACTACTTTCAGTGCTACAACAGGTGCAGTGGATAGAGCCACAGGCTTTGGTTCTGATGGTATAGACAGCGGAAGCACCATAGATGCAGATAGTCAAGGCAATATTTATGTAGGAGGTTATGTAGGAAGCGGTGCAACTTCTATGAATATTGGAGCAGGCTTTGATAAGACTTTTACTTTACAAGGGGAATATGACGGATTTGTGGGTGTGTTGAATGGTACAGGAAATTGGGCTTGGGCAACTACTTTTGGAGGTACAGGCTCAGAATTTTGTTCTACTATCAAAAAAACAACAGATAAAATTATTTATGCAGGTAGTTTTCAAAATATAGTCAATTTTAATCCATCAGGCACAAGTAATGCCACTGCTTTTGGTACAGATTTATTTTTAATGAATTTGAATGTAGAAAAACTTATTGTTTACAATAAAAATAATACAGGTTTTGCTTCATTAAGACAAGCCATTCTGAATAGTAATCAAAGCCCAAATGCTACAAATATCACTTTTCAAATTCCTAATAACACTACACAACTCATTAACATTACAGGTTCGAATCTTCCCACTATCACACAAAGCACAACCATCGATGGACTAACGCAGGCAGGTGCAACCGCCACCAATCCTACTATCAAAATAGACGGAACTGCATTGACAGGTGGCGGAATTGGTATAGATATTAATGCAACAGGTTGTACTATCAGAGGATTAAATATTTCTAAATTTAGTACTGTAGGTATAAAAATAGAAAGTACAGCATCTAATACCACAATAGAAAATTGTTTTATTGGTACAGATATAACAGGAAATAGTGCAGAAGGAA
The DNA here is from genome assembly GCA_004293265.1 of Bacteroidota bacterium. Taxonomy (GTDB): domain Bacteria; phylum Bacteroidota; class Bacteroidia; order Cytophagales; family Microscillaceae; genus RDXZ01. Next base: position 3,442 of record RDXZ01000067.1, read on the forward strand.
ATGGCATAGGAATATTAGCTGAAGGCTCGAGTGTATATGTTGGTGGAACAGGAAAAGGCAATCTTATCAGTGGAAATTCACTTGACGGCATTAGATTCCTTGACGTTTCTCCTGGTAGCATAGAAGAAAATATAATAGGATTAAATCAAGCAAGGTCAGCGGCATTGCCTAATGCGACCATTCCAACAGGGGCAAACTTTGGCATTTCACTTAATTCATCTAATGGGGTAAATATTTTTAACAACACAATATGCGGACATAACGACCCTAATGATGGGGCTATTAATTTATCCAATAATAGTGGCGTTACCTCTCCGAATTATGTCATTGCTAATAAAATTGGTAATAATGGAACATCTGTATTTGCTAATAATTATGGAGTTTTAGTCAATGGCTCTACTAATAATGTCATTGGTGATAATACTTTGAGCGTCCCTAAAAATATAATCGGAGGCAATCAAACAGGTATTATGCTGACAGGAAGTAGCAATAACAATAAAATTATTAGTAATTATATTGGCACAAATAATAATAATGCTAATTTTTCTAATGGAACAGCCATTAATATCAACACCACAAGTAGAAATAATAAAATAGGAGGAATATTAATCAATGAAGCGAATACGATTGCTTATGGTTCTCAATCTTTAGTCATTGATAATTCGGTTCAAAATAAAATACAACGAAATTCATTTTATTGTAACTCTGCTGCAATATCTCTGACAAATGGAGGTAATAACGGAAAAAATCCACCAATTATTACCAACGCTTCAGCACTTTCTGTGCAAGGCACTTGTGCTGTAGGTGATACAATAGAGGTTTATAGTGTGGATAATACAAATTGTGTAACTAATACGATTGCACAAGGAACAACTTATTTGGGGAATGCTATCGTAACAGGCACAACTTGGAACTTTGCAGGTAGTTTTACCAATGGTACAATTATTACCGCCACCGCTACTAATACGAATAATACATCTCCTTTTTCAAATACTTTTACAATCGTTTCGAACCCAAATCAATTTAGTGCTACTACTTTATCTGTTTCGTCTATTCAGTTAAATTGGGCAAGCGTTTCGGGTAATGTACTTGGCTACCAAATAGAGCGGTGTGATAATAATATTTTTGCCGTAGGCAGTATTACCAATCTTTCGGTCAATGTTATTCCTGTTAGTACAAACACTTGGACAGATACAGGTTTACAAAATAACAAAGAATATTTTTATAGAATCAGAACAGTGATTAGTGGCTCTGTAACTTCGGCTTGGAGTCCTATCGTTTCTGCAACCACAGGGAATGTTTCAGCGCCTCCGACCAATTTGTTAGTGGTTACTATTGCTAACTCATTTACATCAACAAAGCTTACTTGGACAGATAATTCTAACAACGAATTAGGTTTCGAAATAGAAAGAGCAAGCGTTTTTACAAATAATGTTTTTCAACGTATTCACATCACAAACGAAAACATAACAGAATATATTGATAACGAAGATGTGTTAGCAAACGTTAGATATGTATATCGTGTGCGTGCTATCAATAGTATTATTAATTCGCCTTATACCAATCAATTTCCAATTACATTAGCAAGAAATCCAAACGAAACTACTCCAACATTGCCTATTAACTTGGTTGTTACCTCTGTTTCATCAGAACAAATTGATTTATTTTGGAGCTATAACGTAACACCTGAAATTTATTTTGTAATAGAAAGAAGTACAAGTTTAACAGGGACTTTTTCTGTGTTAGATACGATTGTGAATAGTTCTCAAATTACTAAATATTATGGTGATATTAAAAACTTAACTGCTAATCAACAATATTGTTATAGACTTCGTGCTTTTGGTATTGGCGGAAATTCTCCATATAGTCAAGTGCAATGTGCTACTGCGATATGTGGTTTGACTGATTTGGTTGTAACGCGTGATGATGCCTCTTCTAATCCACCGATTTGTAGTGGAAAATCTGCCGCATTAAGATTAAACAAACGCCCTTTTAAGGCTTTATATCAATGGAAAAAAAATAATATTGCCATAGATGGTGCGGTATTTCCTATTTATTTAGCCGAAGAAACAGGTTTATATAGTTGCACCGTAACCATAGAAGGCACCACTTGTGTTGGAACAACCTTAGCCCCGATTACGATTATCGTACAAGGCACGCCTACGCCTGCGAGTATCACTTATACAAGCAATTGTTTGCGTTCTTCTGTACTTGATGCTAATCCGAATAGTTATCAATGGTATAAAAATTATGTACCGATTTCAGGAGCAAACCAAAATCAATATTGTACAAATCAACCGGGTATTTATTATGTAACTTTTACCGTTATCAATTGTGCAAGTACTTCTTCTGCGTTTATATTGGGTGATGTTAATGCCTTAGAAACTGATATATCTCAAAATTTAAAAGTATTTCCAAATCCTGCTCAAGACGAATTAAACCTCGAATTAGAAACAATTTTGCAAGGAAAATATCAATGGACTATCAAAGATATACATGGAAAAATAGTATTAGAAACACAAGGCGAAAAAACTGATTTTATTCTTCAACAAAAAATAAATATCAATCATTTACCAAATGGAATTTATATCGTAGAATGGAAAAATGAACGCGGACAAGCACGCAAAAAAATAATTAAAAGAAATTAATGAAAGTAATAATCTAAGCAAAATTAATAAAACAGGGTTTTCTACCCTGTTTTTTTTATTCTTTTCTGTACGAATATATCACAATTTCAATCACTATAACCATACAACTAAAAACAAAAAACATAAAGAAATAATTTGACCAGATTAAGCCTGCTTGTTTGATGTTCATCGTTACATAAGCGCCTTGTAATAAATGATGTGAAGCGGAAGGTTCGAGAGAAATATCCACAAAAAGTGTATCCGATTTGGGCATATAAATATACTCCGAGTTGCCCGAACTCGAACTTTGATAGTACTTACCATCATCAATGCCTGAGGACATCCAACCATTTATCTCAAATTGATAAATAGGTGGCGCATCTTCATAGACAAAAAGTTCTACATAACCATCGGCTTCTACTTCATAGATTGTGTTAAGTGGGTCATCTTTTTTATTGAGGCTGATGTTTGTTTCTAATAAATAACTACCCGAAGGCAAATAAAAATCAGGCGTAGTGTGTGTAGTTGAGTCTTTTAAATCATTCACTTCAAATGAATGTGTATAAATCGTTTTTTTATCTAATATTGAATCAAAAAGCCAAGCAAAAATAACCAACACCAACACGATAAGATTTGCAATTCTTCCTTTTTTTAAGCGTGATAAATTTTGTTTCATTGACAAAACTTCCTCAGAACTATCAAAATATTCCAAAATATCTTCTACTTTCTTTTTTTTGCCATACACACAAGTTATGTTTTCGTTATCTAATTCTTTGGTAAGAAAACGATATTTTACGTCTAAGAAAGTCAAATCACAAAAACGAATATGTCTGCCGACTTGTTCGTTTTCTTCTTGGTTTCCCATTGGCAACAAATCTCCACTTCCAATAGCAACAGAGGAATAATATTGATGCAAATCAATGACGTGTAACATTACTTCTGCTGAAGTCTGATAGTTTAAAACTTTTTGAGAAGTTTCAACTTGTTTATTGAGATAGGTATAAACAAAATCAGTATCTACCACAGCATAAATATAAAATTCATTATAGATATTCCATAATTCAAGAGTTGTATTTTCTTTTTCATCATATAAAGTCCAAATATCAAATTGACCTTGATTACCAGCATTTTTTACTATCAATTCTCCATCTTCGCCTTTTCCTGCATAATATCGAGTTTGAATAAAGCCTGTATAAGTATTTTTGTGAGTAATAATATAATTTTTATCATCTATTTTGGCTTTTAAGCCAACTTTAAGTGGAATTTTCATTGTTTTTTATTTTTTTTGATTATTATATTGATTTTACCATTCGAACACAAAAGCATTTTCTGCAGGATATTTTCCATTCAAAATACTTTCATAGACTTCTATCAGTTGTTTTTTATCGTTTGAACATACAATATTAATTTGATTTTGTGCTTTTTCGATAAATATTTTCCAAGCATTTGCGATTTTATTTTGAAATTCATCACGTCCCCACTCTTCCATATACTTTTGCACATACACAGGTGCGAAAAAAAATTTACCTTTATTTTGCAAAGGTTTTGTATTTTCTGTATGTTCCCAATGCACCGCACCCACCAAACAATTATACACTAAATTTTCGTTGAGATGTGCTTGTAAATCAAAATGTAAGTTTTGGTTGCCTGCAAAATCAACCACACAAGTTTTTGACAAAGACAATTTGTCCATGTTTTGATATGTAATCACTTCGTCATAACAACCTAATTTTTTTGTAAATAAAGCATTATTTTCAGAAGTCAATCCAATAATTTTATAAGAAAAAGCATTTGTTTTTTTACGTGCTGATAACAAAGCCGCCAACGCATAAGCCGTTTTGCTCGAAGCACTTGTAAGGATAATATTTTCAGCCTCAAAAAAATTATTTTTATCTAAAAAAACATCAATCAAAAAAGAAGTAATAAACAATGGACGAAAAATAATTTGAAAATGCTCAGTTTCTTGGGTATAAAACGCATCAAATTTGGTATTCAAATACGCATTATAAACCGCAGGAAGATTTTTTCGATGCTCGCTCATATCTACAAAACCATATTTTTTCACTTGTTCTGTTTTGACAATCAAATGAGAAGCAGGTGGAAAGTAGCCGTAAAAATTTTCACCCACTTGGATATTTTCGTGAGCAGATTGCACTACTTCGCCAAAACCCCACACAGGAACTTTTCCAAAATTTTCTTTTTCAGTAGGAAAAAATTGCCAATAACCTAATTTATCTCCTGTCGTAACATAAGAAATATTGTTGGCAGTAAAAGAAAAATTACGAATTTTAAGTAACACTTCGTTTGTTTTCAATTCAATATTTACTATTTCGTTTTGCCAAATAGTTTCTCTGATATTTTTTTTATTGATAATAAAACTTTCCATATTTTAAATAAACTATAAAATGTACGCAAATATATAAATTTTATATTTTAAAAATATTTTTTTTTATTTTTTTTTATAAAATATATTTGATTTTCTTAAAAAAATCTATAATTTTGCCATCTAATCATTAATCAAAACAATGAAAAACTCAACAAACAACCCTCGTATTCTTTGGACAGGCTTATTTTTATACGTATTATTATTGTTATTTAGTATATTTATTCATAAATGGCAAATGAACGAAATCGGTTTTACGGCTGTATTAGGCTTGGCTGGTTTGATGTTAGGTTGGGCAATCGGTTTTTTAATTACCCCAAAAAATTGGCAAAATATTATTATTTCCAAAGGAAGTTTGGGACTAACTGCTTTTGTGATTGGGTATTTATTTGCCAAAATTGAAGGCACAATTTGGTTTTTTTTCGAGGGAAATATTTTAATTCACAAACCAGAATATGGCGCAAGATTTTTAATTTTCTTAATTTGTGTTTTAATTTCTACGATGAATATGTATGTCTATGGACAAAATCCGTTAGATGCTCTTGATATATTGAACAAAAAAGAAGAAGAAAAAGACGAATAGTTACCTTTTTTTTATAAAAAAACCTAATGAACTTCGTGCAAGCGTGGACGCTTGCACGAGATATTAACTGGTGCAAGCGTCCTCCACGCTTGCACGAGATATTAATTGGTGCAAGCGTGGAGGACGCTTGCACGAGATATTAATTGGTGCAAGCGTCCACGCTTGCACCAAAATAACCTAAATAGTTACCTTTTTTTTTATAAAAAAAACCTAACCAAAAAACATTAGTTAGGTTTAATATAAAAAAAATGATAACTTCTTCTAATTTTTTAAGGCTTCTGCACCCGCTACAATTTCTAAAATTTCGGTAGTAATGGCTGCCTGACGGCTTCTGTTATAAACCAAAGTCAAATCTTTTGCTAATTGTTCTGCGTTTTCAGTGGCTTTGTCCATTGCGGTCATACGCGCACCGTGTTCAGAGGCATTTGAGTCTAAAACAACTCTATATAATTGTAATTTTAAATTTTTTGGAATCAACTCATTCACAATTTGTTCTTTTGAAGGTTCAAACAAATAATCAACATTGTTTTGAGCAATTGTTTTTGTTGCGTCTGATTTAGTTTTTACGATGGGTAAATATTGTTCAACTTTCAAAATTTGTGTAGCGGCGTTTTTAAATTCATTATAAACAAATTCTACTCTGTCAAAATTACCATTTTTATAATTTTGGATAATAAATTCTGCGGCATCTTTTACTTTTGCAAAGCTAAGATTTTGAAAAAGCGTTGAATAATTAGGATTTACATTCATTCCTCGTCTTGTCAAAGTATCACGTCCACGATTACCAATTGGTAAGATAGTAATATCATTGTTAGCGGCTTGTGTTGCATATTTTTCTTGGATTAATGCAAGTGTTGCTTTTACAACATTGGCATTAAACGCCCCACAAAGCCCTCTATCAGAAGTTACAGGGACTATCAAAATTTTTTTTGCTTCTCTTTCTGTTGTATATTCTGCCCCTAATTCTGCGTCAGTGTTGGCAGAAAGGTTCGCAATAATTCCGCCTAATGTTTGTGCATAAGGACGCATTTGAACGATAGCATTTTGTGCTTTTCGCAATTTTGCAACAGAAACCATCTTCATCGCTTTGGTAATCTGTTGTGTAGATTTTACGGAAGTAATTCGGTTACGAACCTCTTTTAAATTCGGCATAAACTTTCTATTTTACATTTTTTTTTTGCAAAGGTATTAAAAAAAAACAAATAATCAAAAACTTTTTATATTTTTTTAAAATTTAAAAATAAGTCATTGATTTTCTCTCCAATGATTACAAAAAATGGCTGTGGCGATACCAACATTCAAAGATTCGGCTTCTCCAAAACGAGGAATCATTATTTTATGTGTAATAAAATGACTAATTTCTTTTGAAATTCCTTTTGATTCATTGCCCATTATCAAAACTCCATTGATTTTTGCTTGTTTATGGTACAAATTTTCGCCGTCCAACATTGCCCCAAACACAGAAATATCTTTATTTTGTTCAAAAAATGCTCGAAGCGGCTGATAAACAATAGGAACTCTTAGAAAAGAAGCCATAGAAGCACCCAAAACTTTTGAATTATACACATCTACCGTATCCAAAGAACAAACAATACCTTGTACGCCAAACCAATCAGCAATCCGAATAATTGTTCCAAAATTTCCTGCATCTTGAATATTATCTAAAACAATTGTCAATGTTTTTTGAGTTGAAATAATTTTTTTTTCTGGTAAAAAAGGCATTAAAATCGAGGCAAAATGATTGGTTTGTAAATAACCAATTTGCTCTAAATCTAAATGATTTGTTTCTAAAACATTTACATTTTTTTGTTGAATAAGTTTTTCATATTTGTTAATAAAAATATCAGTGGCATATAATTCTGTAACTATTGCATCACTTTGTAATATTTCTACGACAATTTTTTCACCCTCAGCCAAAAAACATTTTTCTTCTTTTCTGATTTTTTTTTGTTGTAATGATTTTAGGTATTTGATTTTATTTTTAGAAATCATATTTTTTTAATGAGTGAGTAATTTTTCACCAAATAGTGCAAGCGTCCAACATTGCACCAAAATATTACATTATTTTTTAGATTTCTGTTAGGTCTTTATCAGGCTTGGCATAACTCAACCTTGCCAATTTTTGTGTGATGTGGTAAGTGTCCAAACCTGAACAAGTAATTGTTCCTGCTTTTTCCAAATCAATCATTCCATCATCGCCCACGCAATCGTCAGGCACGAAAATTTCTTGCACACTGCCAATAATTAAAATTGTTCCATTTAATTTAATATCTACTCTTTCTTCTAATTTTAATCCTATTTTGATATTTGCTTCTTTGACATAAGGTGCTTTTAAGACTGACGAATATTCGGGAGTCAAACCTGTGGCTTCAAATTCTGATATTTGATAACGCGCAGAACTTTGATGTGCTTGTTTGTAAAATGAACTCAAAACGTGATTCAATGTATATTCTTTTGTATTTTCGATATTATCAAGTGTATGCCTTTCTACTGAATCAGGTCTGACCAACAAACCAATATAAGCAGGATTTGCTCCAATATGAAAAACTTGGCTGAAAGGTGCAAGATTAGTAAGTTTATCTTTGTTTTGAGTGCCTACTAAATTCAAACTTTTAAAACCTGTAATAGAATTAATTAAATTTCTTCGAAAAAATTTATCTAAATTCTCAAATTGTTGAATAGAAAAGTACATTTTTTTATGGATAAATTTTTAAATATAGAATAGACTTCCTGCAAAATTGTTTTTTTTAAGCCTCACACCCTGCCCTCTCTCCATTTTGAGAGAGGGAAAAGGTTATTTCGCAGGAAGTCTAATATAAAAAGTGTGCTTACAATTTGTAAACACACTTTTAAAGTGGAATTGGAGGGATTCGAACCCTCGTCCGAACAAGGAAACCTTAATACCTTCTACAAGTTTATTCGCTTATCTGATTTAAGAAACTTATAGGAAAACGACATCGTTTAAGTTTCCGATTTACTGTTATTTCGCCTCGGCTTAGTATCATTACCAAAACTATCTTTTACTGTCGACACCTTGTTGTTCCCAATGGTAAAGAAGCAAACGGGCAAGATGCTTGCGAACGACTTTCTTTACAGAATAATCGTCTTTTAGTGCGTTAATTCTCTAAGAATTAAGCAGCAAGAGCATAAGTATTTTCGCCACTTATAATGCGAAGGGCAATTTTTGAAAAGAGCCACCCAACATCTCTTTACTTGCTTATATTAGACTACTCAAGCCGTCAAAACCGGTCAACCCCAAAAGTAGAGTTTGTTTTTTACAAACTTGTAGTATCTATAACGCAAGGATAAATAAAAAGTTTCAAAAAAATGATTATTTTTTTGAAACTTTTTATTTTGATTTTATCTGACAATGGTTACAGAACCCATTTTTGAAATTTTTTGTCCTTTTTGCAAAATATTTTCATACGTTGCTTTCCAAACATAAGCCCCATCTGGCGCTTTTAAGCCGTATCTTGTGCCGTCCCATTTATCTCCGTTTTCATACGCTACATATACCACTTCTCCCCAACGATTATATACTTTCAAATCTAATTTTGAAAAATCTTCTCCAAAAATTTCCCAAGTATCGTTCAAACCATCTCCATTTGGACTAAAGGCAGTTGGTAAAAATAAACTTGGCTCACAAGAAACTTGCACCGTAAATTGTATTTTTTTCAAAGGACAACCTGACTGGTCTTTTACCTGCACATTATATACACCTGCATCAGCATCTCCTCGCACATTGAAAAATCTAAAAGTTGTAACATTGCCCGACCATACATAAGTCAAAACTTTGCCTGCCGCAATGTAGGCTTGTTCTTCAGCCAAAGTCAAGGCTTCCAAAGCAAAACCTGTGGGTGGTGGACAAATTTTTAACTCAATTTCTTCTTCTGTAAACGTGCTTGGCTCAACAATTTTTAACGTTTTTGAAATTGTATTTACACAAGTATTGTTGTCTGTATATGTGTAAGTTATCGTCAAAACTTGATTGACAGCATATAAAGTCGGATTGAGTGTTCCACTTGGCGTGCCATCAATAGTAAATACTCCTCCCGCAGGATTGGCAGTCATTACCAAAGGTACGGCTTGCGAACAATATTCGTTAGGCACATTTCCAAAACTCAAAACAGGCAAAGCATTGATGGATATTGTTTTTGAAATTGTATTTTGACAATTTGTATTTGGGTCTGTAAAACTAAATGTTAAAACTTGATTGCCTACACCTACCACAGAAGGTACAAATGGTGTTAAGTTTTGATTTTGTATTGTTCCATTCGCCAAAGTAATTTTTACACTTGGTTCAATAGTCGCAGTAGAAGATACGCAATAACCATTGTTTACATTTTGAATTTCCAAAACAGGTTTAGGATTTATTTTTACAATTTGAGTAATATCATTGAAACAACCTGCATCGGTTGGCGATACATAATTATATTTGATAGTATAAGTTCCTGCACCCAAACTATTTGGATTTAATTCTGTTGCTGTTGTGCCATTGATTGTAAAACTACCACCTGTTGGAGTGGCTTGCAAAGTTACGACTTGTGCATCAATACAATACTCATTTTGTAAATTGATAAAAGTAAGCGTTGGTTTTGTGTTGATAGTTACTGTTTTTGATAATGTATTACTACAACCATTTCCATCTGTAAAACTCTGTAAAACTGTATGCGTCCCCAAACCTAAAACCAAAGGATTAAATTGAGTTGCGGCTGTTCCATTGATGGTAAAAGTTGCACCTGCGGGAGTAGAAGTCATTGTCAAAGCAGGGCTTGATAAACAATAACTTAAACCAACATTATTAGAAATAACAGGCAAAGGATTGACCGTTACGCTTTGTGTTTTTGTATTGGTACAATTATTAACATCTGTGAAAGAATAAACAACTGTATAATTACCTGCTCCCAACGTAGATGGACTAAAATCTGTTGCGGCTGTTCCGTTCACTGTGAAAGTTCCGCCCAAAGGTGTAGCTGTTAAAGTAACTGCATTAGCAGAAATACAATAAGCATTATTCAAATTTGTAATATTTAACACAGGCAATGCTTTTACTTCTACCACTTGGGTAATATCATTGAAACAACCTGCATCAGTTGGGGACACATAATTATATTTTACTGTATGATTTCCAACCCCCAAAGTAGTAGGATTGAAAGCAGTCGCAGCTGTTCCATTGATGGTAAATGTTCCGCCCGCAGGAGTAGCCGATAAATTTACACTTGCGTTATTAACACAATAAGCTGTATTTAAACCTGTGAAACTCAAAGTAGGTTTGATATTGATAGTAACTGTTTTTGAGAGTGTATTGCTACAACCACTTACAAGGTCATTGTAATTTTGAACTACCGTATAAGTTCCTACGCCTAATGTGGCAGGGTTTAAAATAGTAGCGGCAATTCCATTGATGGTAAATGTTCCGCCCGGTGTTCCTGTCATTGTAACCGAAGGACTTGACAAACAATAACTTTCTTTTACATTGTTGGTTAATGTTGGTAAATTAATTACACTCACTGATTGTGTTTTTGTATTCGTACAACTATTGGCATCAGTAAATGTATAAACAACAGTATGCGTACCTATTCCTAAGGTAAAAGCATCAAATTGTGTATTTGCATTGCCATTGACAGTAAAAGAGCCACCCGCAGGTGTTCCTACTAAATTAACGGCAGTTGCTCCTAAACAATAAACCGCATTTAAACCTGTAATATTAAGTGTTGGCAATGGATTTACGACAATACTTCTCGTAAGTGTATTCGTACAATTTGTAGTAGGATTAGTATAAGTATAAATCACACTATGCGTGCCTGCACCTAAGGTGCTTGGATTGAAAGAAGTCGCCAATGAACCATTTACATTAAAAGTTCCACCTATTGGATTGGCAGTGCCAGCCAAAGTAAAAGCCGCCTCACTCACACAATAATTACTTTTCCAACTACTTCCCCAACTCAAAACAGGCAAAGCAATTACATCTACTGATTTTGTAGTCGTAGTAGCACAACCAGCACCTCCTATCGAGTAAGTAATAATATATGTACCCACGCCCAAAGAAGCAGGGTCAAATTGTGTTACCGTATTGCCTGCAATCGTAAATGTTCCTCCTGCGGGAGTAGCCACCAATGGAATAGGTAGTGCATTGACACAATAACTATTCGCCATCGTGATAGAAGGAGCAGTTTGTGGTGTTATATTAATGACTACTTGTTGTGTATTGGTACAAGTTCCTTTTGTTCCTGTTACGGTATAAGTAGTGGTAACTGCACCTGTATTCGCTGTAAAAGTTGGATTAGGGCAATTCGTACAACTCAAATTAGTTGCAGGACTCCAAGTATAACTATCCATACCTGATGCCACCAATGTAGTCGTTTGATTGATACATAAAGTAGGAGGACTGGAAGGAGTAACCGTCAAAAAGGAAGGAATAACCTTTACACTTTGGGTAAAGGTATTACAAGTTCCTATTTTCATAGTAACAGTATAAGTTGCTTCTGTATTGATAGTAGTTGTTTTGATTTGCTTGCAATCAGGCGTAACGCAAGTAAATGTACCATCGGTACTTGTCCAAGTATAAGTTTCAGCACCTCTACATGTAAAAATAACATCATCAGTGGGTTTACATCTGTACACTAAAGATGGACCTCCTGATACAATCGGGACATTATCAATAGGTTGTAAATTGGTGGCATCTAAAATAGAGCCAGTCATAGATGATATCTGAATGGAGGGCGTACAATTTGTCATTAGCCGCAACGTAAACGTTTCTGTTCCTTCTACCAACGCATCATTTTTGGGAATAAGAAATAAAGTCTTTGTTGTTTCACCAATGGCAAAGTTCAAAGATAAAGGCAATGCAGTAATATTACTTCCATTAAATTCAATATCATAATCTAATAAAAACTCTGCAATTCCAGCACCCAACGTACCTTGTTGCAATTGAAAAATCTCAGCACTATTGGTGAAAGCCCTTGTAATTGTAATAGGCACTCTGGCACAACCTTCCATAATTCCACCCAAAGAAGGTGATAAATTGGCATTAAAAGTTGGTACATTGCTATTGACTTGCTCGATAAATACCGCAGTATCATACTCGCTATCTCCAACATCTGCCACTAATAAACGTAAAGTATAAGTTTGACAAGGAATCACATCAATACTTGCGACTAAATTTTTGGTAAAACCACCATAACTAAACGCATAAGTACCCAATGTATTGCTTGTATTGCCCACTGAGTTAGATTGATAAAATGTTGTATTGGTAGTTTGATTGATGCTTCGAATAGATACAGGTGTGGTTGTATTTGGTATCAAAGCAATATTTTTCTTGTTATAAGCAGGTTGCCCCGTAACTGGATTCGGACCTGTAACCAAAAAAGCAAAAGCATCAACAAATCCCTGACCTGGAGTACTAAATTGTTGATATTCTTCTGAAGCTAATGTATATTTAAAAAATATTTTATCACCAATGGGAGTTATTTGAAATTCTATTCCTGCTCTGTCAAACGTAGCAGAAGGGAGATTAGCCCCAGCAAGTATAGCAGTTAAATCAGGGTCGGCTTCTGAAACTCCACTTAAAGTGTTCCAATTACCATCAGCAAAAAAAGTAGAATTAGGTGTTGTAGTTCTGAAAGCGTCAGCCACCTGACCAGTGGAAATAATCATTCCACTATCCAAAGGCAATTGTGTGAAGCCTGCCTGTGTGGGTGTACTTCTTTTAAACTTTCCGTAAGCAGGTCTATTTCCTCCTATCAAACTCACAGTAGCAGGATTGATAACTACTCCTTGCCCTGTCATTTGTTGGATTAATGTTGCCGCATTAATGCCAGGAACTCCTCCACCTGCATTAATGACTAATTGTGCTTTTGCTTGTGTAATAAATAAAGCAAAAATACACAAAAAAATATAATTTTTTTTCATGATAAAAGAATATATTAAAGGAATTTTTTAATTTTTTTTGATACAATATATAAATGCAATTCAAAATATTTTTTTTTAGTTTTTACTCTGTTTTTGATATATTTTTCATATCTTTCTTACTCTTTTCAAAAACTATTCCCATTCCATTCTTGGCAAAGGGCTTGTATTTTGAGAAACAAACATTTTTTTTTGATATTTAAAATAAGCCGTTATAGCAATCATTGCCGCATTATCAGTGCAATATTCGAAATCAGGAATAAAAACTTTCCAATTATTTTTTTCTCCTTCTTCTTTCAAAGTTTGCCTCAAGCCCGAATTGGCTGATACTCCTCCTGCAATCGCAATTTGTTTGATATTTGTTTGTTTTATAGCTTTTTTTAATTTTTTCATTAAAATTTGCACTAATGTATATTGAATAGAAGCACAAATATCTGCTAAATTTTCTTGAACAAAATTTGTATTTTTGAGTTGATTATTATTTAAAAAATTTAAAAATGCTGTTTTTATTCCACTAAAAGAAAAATCTAAATGAGGCATTTCTACTATTGGAAATGAAAATTTTAATGGATTGCCTTCTTTAGCGTATTTATCTATCAAAGCCCCACCGGGATAAGGCAAACCCATTATTTTTGCCGTTTTATCAAATGCTTCTCCTACCGCATCATCTTGCGTTTCTCCCAAAATTTCCATCTCTAAATAATCTTTTACTAACACAATTTGCGTATGTCCGCCACTCACAGTCAAGCATAAAAAAGGAAAATTTGGTTTTGATTCTCCAATAAAATGTGCCAAAACGTGTGCTTGTATATGTTGTACTTCAATCAATGGAATTTTTTTTGCCCAAGCCAAACTTTTAGCAAAAGAACTCCCCACCAACAAAGCCCCCAACAAACCAGGACCTCTTGTAAAAGCAACAGCATCTAAATCATTGAGTTCAATGCCTGCTTTTTTTAATGCCGCATCAACCACAGGCACAATATTTTTTTGATGCTCTCTTGAGGCTAATTCAGGTACTACGCCCCCGTATTGCTCGTGAATGGCTTGTGTGGCTATGATATTAGAAAGTATTTTACCATCTACTAATACAGAGGCAGAAGTTTCATCACACGAACTCTCGATTGCCAACAAAGTACAAGAACCAAATAACATCTTTTATACAACGTTTATGTGCTAAATATATTCAAAAGTAAGCAAAAATAAGTTAAAATTGATTGATTTTTTTTCTTTATTTTGCCGAATCACTTCTCATAATGGCTGATAAAACCAATGAAAAAAACAAACCAAACAAAATTCCACCCAAAACCGTTCCAATAAACAACATATTAGGCTTAGAAGCAAAAGCCACTAAGTCTGTGATTTGTGCCAATTCTTTTTCAGATAAATCAGCATTTTCATAACTTTTCATCATCAATGCTCTATACATTTCAGGCAATTTTGGATTTAAAACAATTATATTTAACAATAAAAACAAAGCCTCAAAAAAACTTCCAATCGTTGATGATAAAATTCCTATATTTAATCCCTGTTTGTAAGTCAATAATTCCTCGTTTTGAGTTCTAAATTCTTTTATCGCAATCATCATACCCGCAATCCAAATCACAGATTTTAACCAAGATAATTCAAAATCATTCAAATTTAAAAAATGAACGGCTAATGAATAACACCAAACTCCTAACCCAATAAATAAACCATATTTTAAAGCAACACGTGTTGTCGACATTTTTTTTAATTTTTATAAATTGTAGAAAAGAATAAAAAATGTAGTTTTTAGAAAAAAATACAAATATATTCTTATTCATTGATAAATATTTTGAGCAAAAGTATAGAATTATTATATAAATACAAAATTTATGCAGATGTTTTTCAAAAAACTTTATGGAGTTCAATATTAGTGAACAAAGATTTTTTAGAAAAAACTCTAAAATTTCACTAAAATTAGTTGTCAGATTACCATTTTAATTTTTTTTAAAAAAAATTAAAAAAAAAGTATCTATTTAGGTTATTTTTTCTTGGTGTTGCAGATGTCCTACTTTGTCCTGCTGAACGAAGTGAAGCAACTGCTTGTTAAAGGCGTTTTGTGAATGA
>RDXZ01000068.1 GCA_004293265.1 Bacteroidota bacterium
GTGTTATCTTTGTAGAAAAATAAAATAAATTCGAAAATAAAACTCCGTAGGAGTGATATAAATAACATTTTGTTATGGTACTATAATTTTTAGATACCACTCCTACAGAGTTAAACAATATATTTTCATTTTTTTCTACAAAGATATTACCCCGCTGGGGTAAATTGACCTAAATAATTACAAAAAAACTACTTATTTTTGTATTGCGATATGCGTGAGTTGCGTGTATTTATGAGTTGGTTATCATTTTAAAAAATAAGATAAATATAATGAAAAATAGTTATCTTTGCAGATAATTAACTTAGATTGGTAAACATTGTAAATATAGCACTACCTATTTGTTTATTTCAATATATTTTTTTACTTTTGCAAATATTATAAACAAAACTTAATTCTTCATTTATATTTTTTCTACTTATATGCAAAAGTTATTTTTATTAGATGCAATGGCTTTGATTTATAGGGCGCATTTTGCGTTTGCCAAAAATCCACGTATTAATTCAAAAAAAGTAAATACGGGAGCGGTTTTAGGCTTTACCAATTCATTATTAGAAATATTGCAAAAAGAAAATCCTTCGCATATAGGCGTGGCGTTTGATACGCCCGAACCAACTTTTAGACACATACAATTTGAAGCCTATAAAGCCCAAAGACAACAACAACCTGAGGACATTTCTATTGCCATTCCTTATATTTTTGATATTTTAAGAGCGTTTAATATTCCTATTTTGCGTGTGCCGGGTTTTGAGGCTGATGATGTGATTGGTACTTTGGCAAAAAAAGCCGAAGCCCAAAGTGATTGCACTATTTATATGATGACTCCCGATAAAGATTATGCACAATTGGTTACAGACAGGATTTTATTATACAAACCTGCTATGTTTGGCAATGATGTTGCTATTTGGGGAGTAAAAGAGGTGTTAGAAAAATGGGACATTGATAATACTTTGCAAGTAATTGATATTTTGGGGTTGCAGGGTGATGCTGTTGATAATATACCGGGAATACCCGGAATTGGCGAAAAAACGGCTATTAAATTGATAAAAGAATATGGAAGTATTGAAAATTTGATTGCGAAAAATAGTGAATTAAAAGGAAAACTACAAGAAAATATCGTTAATTTTTCTGCACAAGGCTTGCTCTCAAAACAATTAGCCACCATCGAACTCAATACGCCCATCGAGTTAGATATGCAAACTCTGGCAAGACAACCGATGAACGAGCAAGCAGTCAAAGATTTATTTGATGATTTAGAATTTAAGACTTTGAAAGCAAGAGTTTTTAAAGAAACTTTGGAAAATAAAGTATTAGTGCCTAACCCAAATAATCATACACAAAATACATCAAAAACCAAATTATCTCCTAAAAAACAAAATATCGCTCAAGTGGATATGTTTGGAAATAATACATCAACTATCATCGAAACAAAAGAAAATAAGGAAGAAAACGAAAACATAACTCCTTCATTTTCAAATTATTATAAAAATATTACAGATACAATTCATCAATATTATTTGATTGATACACCAGAATTAAGAAAAGAATTGATTGAATATTTGAGCCAACAAACAGAATTTTGTTTTGATACCGAAACTACTAATATTGATGCTTTAGAAGCTGAATTGGTCGGAATGTCTTTTTCTTATTATGCCACAGAAGCGTATTATATTCCTTTTCCTGCGGATAAAATCCAAACTTTGTCTATTTTGAATGAATTAAAACCTATTTTAGAAAACGAAAAAATACAAAAAATAGGACAAAATATCAAATATGATTTGTGTGTTTTAGAAAATTATGGCATCAAACTCAAAGGAAAAATGTGGGATACAATGTTAGCACATTATATTTTAGAACCTGACGCAAGACATAATTTAGATACACTTTCTCAAAATTATTTACAATATTCTCCTGTTTCGATTGAAACTTTGATTGGAAAAAAAGGAAATACACAAGGAAATATGCGTGAAGTTGCTTTGCAAACTATCAAAGAATATGCCAGTGAAGACGCAGATTTGACTTGGCAACTCAAACAAAAATTTGCTCCTGAGTTAGAAAAATATCAAAAACTTCAACACGTTTTTGAAACGATTGAAATGCCTTTGATGCCTGTGTTAGCAAAAATAGAAAGAAATGGAGTTAAAATTGATACCGAAATTTTAAAAGTAATTTCTGAAAGTTTAGCCAAAGATATTTTGATTTTGGAACAAAAAATATATACTCAAGCAGGAGTTACTTTTAATATTGCTTCTCCAAAACAATTGGGTGATGTGTTGTTTGAAAAATTAAAATTAGATGAAAAAGCAAAAAAAACTAAAACAGGTCAATATGCTACTGGGGAAGAAATTTTAACAAAATTGAAAGATAAACACTTGATAATCAATCTAATATTAGAATATAGAGAGTGGGTAAAATTAAAAAATACGTATGTTGATGCCTTGCCTTTGCTCGTGAGCAAAACTGACGGGCGTGTGCATACGAGTTATCAACAAGCGGTTGCTTCAACGGGTAGATTAAGTTCTACCAATCCAAATTTACAAAATATTCCTATCAAAACAGAAAAAGGGCGTGAAATTAGAAAGGCTTTTGTGGCACAAGATGAAAATTTTGTGTTGCTTTCTGCTGATTATTCGCAAATTGAGTTACGAATCATGGCTCATTTTGCCAAAGACCAGACTATGATTGAGGCGTTTAAAAATCAAGCAGATATTCATCGGATTACAGCCTCAAAAATATTTAAAGTAGAGGAAAATGAAGTTACAGATGATATGCGTAGAAAAGCAAAAACGGCTAATTTTGGTATCATTTATGGTATTTCTGCACATGGTTTGTCTGAAAGGTTATCGATTCCGCGCAAAGAAGCATCAGAAATTATTAATGCTTATTTTGAGGAATTTCCTTCTATCAAAGCCTATATGGATAATGTTGTCAATGAGGCACGTGCTACTGAATTTGTCGAAACGCTTTCAGGTAGGAGGCGTTATTTGAGAAATCTTAATTCGGGCAACATGCTTGAAAGAGCCAATGCAGATAGAAACGCTATCAATTCTCCTATTCAAGGGACTGCGGCAGATATGATAAAATTAGCGATGATAAAAATAGATGATTTTTTGGAAGAAAATAAATTAGTTACAAAAATGATTTTACAAGTTCATGATGAGTTAGTTTTTGAAGTACCTTTATCAGAATTAGATTTTGTAAAAGAAAATATTACTCAATTGATGAAAACTGCCTTATTGATAGATGTACCTATGGAAGTAGGCGTAGGCGTAGGAAAAAATTGGTTGGAAGCACATTAGTTTTTCTTTGGAAAATTAAGGTATAAAAAAATACCCAATAACTATCATTGAGAAAAGTTATTGGGTGTTTTTTTTTTGTTTTTAAACTAATTTTTAAAAATTTAGTTTTGAGTCATCAATTTATTTGTGTCCATTTCTGATTGTGGAATAGGCCAAATATAATTTTGAGCAGTTGTTGGAACATTTGTTACCCCAGTTTTTGCAGGTAATGCAAGTCCTTGTCTTGTTATATCAATAGAACGCATACCTTCACCATAAAGTTCGATACGTCTTTCCAATAGTATTGCATTTAACAATGCAGTAGAATTAGCAAAAGAAGCTAATGTATAAACACCTGTCGGATTAGAACGTCCACGCACAGCGTTTAATAACGCAAGTGCTGTCGGATCGATTGTATTGTTTTGTCTTACCAATGCTTCTGCATAACTTAATATAACCTCACTATAACGAATAACAGGGACAAAATCAGTTGGAGGAGGAGTTACACGATATTTAGCACACCAAGTTCGTCCACCTGAAACGACTGTCAGTGCATTTCTTCTTGCGTCATTAGCTGCACTAAAAGCAGGATTGGCTAAGATGCCAAGTGGGTCAAAAGGATATTCTGCTCTACCATTGAGTGCTAATGTAGATGATGCAGGTAGATAATAACCAGCTAAATCATTTTGAGTACCTGGTACATCGGCACTTGACATTGGCATAGAAAAAATATTTTCAGCACTTGTGTATGGTGCGCTAAAAACATTAACTATGTTAGCAATAATAGAATGAGTTACACCTGAAGTTGATGAAAAGGGTGAAGCAGTTTGAGCCACTATTTTTTGTGCTTCTGTGATTGCTGCTGCCCAATTTCCCATAACTAAATTAACTCTCACTTTCATACTAATCATTGTATTTCTATGTGATCTTGTTGTGTTTAAAAGTGCATTTCCGTATGTAGCAATAGCATTTGCTTCCGCAAAATTCAAGTCATTTAAAATTTGAGTATAAACTTCTGCCACTGTGCTTCTTGCTAAATCTACACTCGTATTTGTGGTATTGGCTGTCAATCTCAAAGGCAATCCAGGTGTATTTCCCATATTAATAGAGAAAGGTCTGCAATACAATTGAGAAAGATAGAAATAAGCAGTGGCTCTTATAAATCTTGCTTCTGCACGATATTGATTTGCTGTAGCAACTGGAACAACATTTGGATTATCATCTAAACCTTTTAAAAATAGATTTACTCTATTGATAGTGAGATAACCAGCAGTCCATGCATTAGTAACTTCTGCATTGCTTGGGGCTTGAGAATAGTTCCATGCAAAAAGTCCAGTAACACCATTTTGACTTACATTCTCAAATTCTTCTCCTCTTACGTCCATATACATTTGCATACGCCCTCCTAAAAATTGTCCACTTTTTAAGGAAGAATAAAGCCCATTAACCTGTGATAACACTCTATCAGGTGTTGCAAACATATCTGTATCCAAGAGATTGGTTACTGGGGTTGGCTCCAACATCCCAGTACAAGAAGACACAGAAACAAAAGTAGCAAGAAATATGATTACTTTTGTAAATATATATATTTTATTTAATAAATTCATTTTTTTTATTTATGTTTAAAAATTAACATTCATACCAAAAGTATAAGTGCGTGCTTGAGGAGTAGAGTTTCTATCTACGCCTGGTGTTAAGTTAGCAGCACCATTTGTACTAATTTCAGGGTCGGCTCCTGTATAATTTGTAAATACAAGCGCATTTTGAACTTGAGCATAAATACGTATTCTATCCACACCGATTCCTTTTAGGACTGTTGATGGAATAGTATAGCCCAATGTGATATTTCTAATACGCATAAAATCACCTCTTTCTATGTTACGAGTGATAGGAAAAGCGCTACCATTAGAAAAATTATCATTGAATACAACTCTTGGTATATTTGTAACCTGACCTGGTGTTGTCCAACGTTGTAATATTTCTGTACTGTTATTCCACATACGTTGGTCTAACAAACCTGCTCTTGTTCCATTATAAATATAATTTCCACCAGAAAATTGTAAGAATATATTAAAATCAATACCTTTATAACGTATAGTATTACCAATACCACCAAACCAAGTTGGATTTGTATTTCCTGCTAAAACTCTATCACCGGCAGGAGATGAAGCAATACTACCATCATCTACAAATGTCCATCTTGAAGCTGCTGGTGCTGAGTGGTCATATTGAACAATTCTTCCTGCTGCATTGACAAACATAGCACGTCCATTAGCAGGATTAACCCCCGCAGTTCTTACAGCAAATAAACTACCTACAGGCTCACCTACTCTTGTAAGATTGGTTTGTTCCAAACCTCCAGTTACACCTGGTATATCTGCACCGCTTTCATTAAGTGATGTAACAACATTTTTATTAGTAGTAAAATTAAAATCAGTTGTCCATTCGAAATCACCTTTTTTGATATTTGTTGAGGTTACTGTTAGTTCAATACCGTTGTTTCTCATTGAGCCTACATTTCTTGCAATACTGCTAGCGGGTATTCCTAATGAAGGAGGCATTGGGTCGTTGATAATTAAATTGTCAATATCATTTCTATAGTATGAAAAGCCTACTTGTAATTTTCCTTTAAAAAATGAAGCATCAAAACCAACATCAGTTTTTGTGCTACTTTCCCATTTTAAATTTGCGTTACCTGCTTGTGAATATGCCCACGAAGAAGCAGAAGCACCATAAACACTACCACTGAATAAATTTAACGAAGCAAAATCAGCAATATTTACATTTCCTACTCTACCCCAGCTTCCTCTAATTTTAAAATCATCAACGAATGACAAAGCAGAAGTATTTTTGAAGAAGTTTTCATCAGAAATTCTCCAACCCACAGAAACACCTCCAAAATCACCAAATTTATTATTTTTTGACAATGCAGAGTATCCATCACGACGCAAATTGGCAGTAAATAAATATTTGCCCATAAAAGAATAATTAATCCTTCCAAAATAAGATTCTAAAGCATTTTCAGAAATAGCCACTGGTGGTGGGTTATTGGTTGAAAAAGTACCTTCATAAGAACTGAAAAATAAATCTGAAACATTTTGACGTGAACCACCCCAAGCATTGAAAGTTGATTTTTGATATTCAGTACCTAATAATACATCTATGGTATGTTTTTCTGCAAATGTACGGTTGTAAGTTAAAGTATTTTGCCAATTCCAAGTAGATGATTTGCTATATACATTACTTGCTAAACCGTTTAAGGTTTGACCTTCTCCATGAATAGCGTTGCGGAAATCAACATCTTCTATGTTCAAATTATCAATACCAAGAGTTGTTCTAAAATTCAAACCTTTCAACAAAGAAAAATCAGCATAAGCATTGGCAATAATGCGATTATTTTGAGAAGTAAATTTACTCAATTCTTGATCTGGCAATGGATTATAAAAAGAGCCACTTGGTTGTGTATTATTGCCTCTACCTATACGATTACCTGCTTCGATATTATAAGTTCCATCAAGATTTCTCACCCTTACATTTGGAGGAAGTACCAAAGGTAAACGTCCTAAACCACCAATACCAAATGCTCCTCTCGATCCTGTATTAGGAGATTGATTGAAACTATTTGTTAATTGAACATTTGTACCAACACTCAACCATTTGTTCACTTCATGAGACATATTGAAACGTCCTGTAAAACGTCTAAATTTATTTTGTACTAACATACCATCTTGGTCTGTATAACCCAATGAAAAATAGTACTTTGTCTTATCTGTTCCACCACCCACATTTAATTGGTGGCTTTGTTGAAAGCCCGTTCTATATACTTGGTCATACCAGTTTGTATTGACTAAACTTCCATCAGGATTAAAAGTAGGATTAGCAATATTTGCCGCTGTTGGACCTGATTGATTGCGCCTCGCCTCATTTTTAATATCCATAAACTGTTGTGCATCTAAAAGATTAAAACGTCTAAAACTTTCAGTATAACCAACCCATGTATTATATTCTACTTGTGTTTTACCTTTTTTACCTTTACGGGTAGTAATTAAAATAACACCATTTGCCGCTCTCGAACCATAGATAGCAGTTGCTGAAGCATCTTTTAATACTTCATAAGATTCAATATCGTTGGGGCTAATATCTCCTAATGGATTATTAACAGTAAAAGTACCGTTTGATGCCTGTCCTGAAAATATTGGTAATCCATCTATTACTATCAAAGGTTGAGCGCCAGAAGATATTGAATTTGTGCCACGCACCCTGATAACAGGCGGATTACCCAAAACACCGTTTGGCGTTGTGATATTTACACCAGCTATACGTCCTTGTAAAGCCTGTTCAAAACTTTGAACAGGTAAATTTGCTACATCTGCACCTTTTACAGTCCCAACCACACCTGTTAAGTCTTTACGATCTTGAATACCACCATACCCCACCACTACAACCTCACCCAATTGCTTAGATTCAGATTTCATAGATACAGAAAGGGTAGATTGCGCTCCCACAGCTACTTCTTGAAGAGCCAAACCGACTCCTTGAAAAATAAGCACAGCACCATCAGCAACCGATAACTCGAAGTTTCCTTCTACATCAGTGGTGGTGCCTGAAGTGGTGCCTTTGACAGAAACACTGACACCAGGAATTCCCTCATTGGTGTCTACATCTGTAACCTTACCTTTTACGGTTCGGCTTTGTGCCTCGATTTGCCCAATAGTGAGCAAACCAAACATCAGAAAAATAAATAGATTTTTTAACATTTTGTTGTGTTATTTAACTTAAAAAAAATTGTTTTACGAAAAATAATAATTTTAACTAATTTTAACTTTTGCAAAATAAAACAATCTTATCTTAATATCCAAAATTTTATAAGTGTTTTTTCGATAAAATAACAAATTTAATTTTTATGCAATCGTTGTCAAAACAATATTTCGTATTTTTTTATGTAAAATAACCAAAATAAATACAAAAAAGTATAAATATTTTATAAACTAAAATCAGTAAAACAGAATATAAAAAAATGTTTTACTGATTTTAGTTTATAAAACAAGGTTTTATAACACTACATTTTTGCCTTTCACATCACAAATTTAGAATAATCTTTCAAAAATTATTTGATAATTTCCATATTGTTCTTTGATAACTTGCACCAAACGCCAACCTTTTTTGGCTTGTTCACGCACTACATCTTCCAATTTTTCTTTAGGTTTTCCTGTCCATTGGGATACTTTGATAGTTATAAAATTATATTCGTACATTTTTTTGTTTTTTTTATTTATTGAGTAGAATCATTATTTTGGATATTTTTTTGGTTTGATTCTTCGGGTAAATTTTCATTATTTTCCAAAGAATTTTCGTTATTATTTTCCTTTTTTAACCTTCCTGTACGCCTGAGTGCGTGTGTGATAACCCATTCAATTTGCCCATTTGTACTACGAAACTCATCTGCAGCCCATTTTTCTATTGCATTCAACAAATCTTCGTCGATGCGTAAAGCAAAACCTTTTTTCTTACCCATAGTATTTTTATGTTCAAAAATGAAAAAAAAGGTTCTTTGAAATATTGATTATTCCAAAGAAACCTCAAAAATAATTTTATTGGTGCAAAGTTCCTGTATTTATCACAGGCGAGGCATCTTTGTCTGAACACAAAACGACCATCAAATTACTTACCATTGTTGCTTTTTTATCTTCATCTAAATCTACAACACCTTTTTTTGATAGTTCGCTGAGAGCCATTTCAACCATACTGACCGCTCCTTCCACGATTTTAAAACGAGCAGAAACAACCGCAGTGGCTTGTTGGCGGCGTAACATTGCATTGGCTATTTCGGGAGCATAAGCCAAATAACTAATTCTTGCCTCCACAATTTCTATGCCTGCAATCGATAATCTTTCCTGCAATTCGTTCTCCAAAGCCTGATTTACTTCTTGCAAACCCGAACGCAAAGTAATATCGGCTTGTGCGTCATCAAAATTATCATAAGGATAAGAGCCTGCCAAGTTACGAATTGCGGCTTCACTTTGAATTTTGACAAAATTTTCATAATTATCCACTTCAAAATGTGCTTTATAAGTATCTTTTACCAACCAAACCAAAATCGCACCTATCATAATTGGATTGCCTAATTTATCATTGACTTTGATTTTTTCTGTGTCAAAATTTTTCGCTCTCAACGAAATATGTGAGCCAACCGTAAAAGGATTTATCCAAAAAAGTCCATTTTTTTTAATACTTCCTTCATATCCACCAAAAAAAGTATAAATATATGCCGTATTTGGATTGACCAATACCAATCCATATAGCACCACCAATGCACCTATCGCACCCACAACGCCTACGCCAATTTTTATTGGCAAAGCAATAATATCTTCAGGAATAAAAAAACAACCTACACTTAGACCTAACCAAATAAGTCCTAAAAATAACATTGTAAAGCCTCCCGGAGGGCTAATTACTTTTTCTTTATTTACTTCCATTTTTTTATTTTTTATTTTTAAAATTTTATGATATTATTTTAATATCATATTGATATTTTTATAACGTAAATATAAAAATAAAAGTTTCAAAAAATAGAAAATATTTTTTTGAAACTTTTATTTATGGATTATATTTTTGATAAAAAGTACAATTTTGTTAAAACCTATCTATTAGTATTTTTAAAATGAATAAAGTTTTTGCACGCAAACAACGCGAATTTTACGGGTTTAGACGGATTTTTTGTTTTTTTTCGTGGAATTTTAATATTTTCTGTACTTTTTATAGTTTTATTTTGTCGCAAAGTAGAATTATAATTACTCAGGAAAAATTACTTTTTGTAAATATCCTTCTTTGAGTGCAAATTCAGAAACACAAATTTTATCAATATCAGTCAATAAAAGTACATTTTTGAGCAAACAAACCGAAATGACAATCAATTCTGCTCTATATTCTTCTAATCCACCCAATTGCAGACGCTGTTCAAGATTTCTATTGATAAGCATTTGGTATAAATCATCAAATTCTGACATCGACAACAACAAACCATGCGCATCAATATCAGGCGTGCCTATATTGAGAAGGTGAATTTGTGCCAAAGTTACAAAAGTTCCTGCTGTTCCTATCAAATATTTAGGCACATATTGAAAACAAATTTCTCGCAAAGATGACAATTCATATTCTAAAAAAATCATTAATCTATACAAATCTAAATCCGAAATAGGTTCGCAATTATGGTATTTTTCTTTCAATCGGGTGGCACCAATTTCAAAACTTTTTTGCCAAAAAACTTTATGTCCATTGGTAACAATAAATTCCACACTTCCACCACCAATATCCATAATCAAAACCATTTCCTTGATTTTAGGAAAACCTTGTTTTACTCCTGCGGCGATAAAACTTGCTTCTCTATCACCTGAAATAATTTCTATAAAAAAATTGTATTTTTGCTTGATTTTTAATGCAATTTCTTGTCCGTTGTTAGCGTTTCTCAATGCGCTTGTTGCGACTATAAATGTTTGGCTTTCTAAAATTTTTTCTTCTTTTAATATTTTTTGGCAATCATCTAATGCTTCAAACAATCTTATTTCAGCATCTTTTTGTATGATATTTTTATTAATTCCATTTTTTCCGATAAAAACAGGGAAATTTTCGTGCCTAAAGTATATTATTTTTTTGCCCTGTTGGTTGGCTAAACTTAGTTTGATGATATTTGTACCTACATCAATCACTGCCCAAGAAGTTTTTAAATATAAATTATCCAAAATATTTTTTTTCTGCAAATATAAAAAAATTAAACTTTATAAAAAACATTTATTTTAAGAAAATAAAAATAAAGTATTTATTTTGTGTTTTTATATCAATATTGTATGCCAAAAAAGTACAAAAATTATATTTTTGTTACGATTTGAATTTCAGTATTTTTGACTTATTAACAATGATAGATTTACTTTTTTGATAGAAAATGCTGAAAAATAACGTGAGTTCGGGATAATTTTTGTATATAAATATTATTTTAAATATTTTTTATAAAAGGTTCTTAGAAAATTTATACGGAAAACTATCACAAAAAGCACGCGGATAACGCAGATTTTACGGATTAAAACGGATTTTTTATTTTTATAATTTTAGTTAGTGTAAAATTTTCGTATATGATTAAAATGGCAAAATATTTGTTTTACGCCCTCGCTTGTGTCCCACAAGCGAATGTTGTAACAAACGATTCTTACGTTGTGTAAATACGTATTTTTCTTACAATTTCCAAACAAAAAAGAGAACTATTATAAAAAATAATTCTCTTTTTTTATGAAATAACAGCAAATAAAATTACCAACGAATATATAATGCTCCACCTTCCATTACCATAGCTATCAAAAACCAAGCAATAAAAATCATAGGTAATACAATACACATTCCCAAAAATTTAACTTCATGTTTTAAGTGCATAAATTCAGCCACGATATAAAACGCCTTGGCAATCGTTAAAATAATATATACCCCAACTTTTACCAAATGAGGAACAATTGAAGAAGGAATCGCTAAAGCTATAATAAATTCTAATGCTGTAATCGCTAAAAGTACCCAAAAAGTACGCCAAATACCAGCAGTATTTGGTTTTGCTATTTCGCCTTCTATGTGTGTATGTCCGTGAACGTCAGCCATATTTTTTTAGTATTTAATTTCTTTTTCCCCAAAAAGAATGTTAAAAATAGTTTAATATTTATCAGTAATGCCCATTTTTTCTTTGGGGAATAAGAAAAAATGAGTCATTTTGAGTATTTAAAATTAAATGAGATAAAATGCAGTAAATACGAATACCCACACCAAATCTACAAAGTGCCAATACAAACCAACTTTTTCAATCATTTCATAACGCCCTGCCCCTTCATCTATCACACGATTAGGATTTTCATATACGCCAAAAGCAGTGTTATAAAATACTAATACGTTTAACATTACACCACTGAAAACGTGAAAACCATGAAAACCTGTGATAAAGAAAAATAAATTAGCAAAAGGCACAGGTCCATATTGATTTTGAATCAAATTTGCACCATAAATGACTTGACCATACACATCAACTGCACCACCTTTGTCTGTACCATGAATAAAGTGAGTCCATTCCCAAGCCTGACAGCCTAAAAACGTAAATCCACCTAAAATAGTCCAAAGCATCCATTTTTCAACATCTTTTCTATCGTTACGATGTCCAGCTTCTACTGCTAAAACCATAGTTACCGAACTCATAATCAAAATAAAAGTCATAATTCCCACAAAAACAAGTGGCAAAGAAATACCATGTAAGAAAGGCATTGCCTCAAATACTTTTTCAGGTACAGGCCAATAATCCAATGAAAATTTGAAATTTTCAGCAGTTCCCTGATACGCGGCGTGGCTATAGCGAATCATCGCATACGTAATCAATAAAGCAGAAAAAGAAAAGGCATCTGAAAGTAAGAAAAACCACATCATTAGTTTTCCCCAACTTGCTTTTAATGGAATATTACCGCCATTCCAATCAAGCGAGCCTTCGTGTTCGTTAGTTTTAGCTAAGTGAGCCATACAGTTTAAAATATGATAGTTATTTTTAATTAAAATTTTAACGCCTTCTTTCTTACAATTGTATTTATATTTAGAAGATGAAGGCTTTTAATTCCTCTAAATATATTTAAAATTAGTGATTTAGTAACAAAAATACAAATAAATATATCCACAAAATATCTAAAAAGTGCCAATAAGTTGCACACATTTCTATAACACTTGTTTTTTCTGAATTGATTTTATTTTGAAATGCTAATCTCAAAGTGATGAGCAAAAAAACCAAACCTGATATAATATGTATGCCATGCACACCACTAAAAACATAAATAAACGAGCCTGTCGGAGCAGATTTACTTCCTGCAAAAAACACTCCTGCTTGTACCAATTCCGCCCAAGCATACCATTGACCTACTAAAAATATAACGCCTAAAACACTCGTAATGGTCATAAACATTTTTATATTTTTAGTATTATTTTTTTTAGCCGCAGTATATGCTAAGTGCATTGTCAAACTACTTACAATAATTACGACTGAAGTTATCCAAAACATTATCGGAATATCAAATACTAAAGGTTGCCCTTCGGTAAATTTGACAATATAAGCACTCGTTAAAGCCGCAAACATCATCGTTATACTCACAATAAACAACCATAAAGCAAATTTTCTTGGGTGCATTGATAATGCAACTCCTTTATTTTCTTGACTGATTGTATTATTTGTTGGTGGATTTAATTTATTTACTTTCATATTGTAATAATATTTTTTTTATAATTTATCGATTAAATAAATAATTTGTATCAAAGGTAAATATAAAAATGATGCGAACATAATTTTTAAAGCAGTTTTTTTATTTCTATCCTTTAATAATTGTAAAGTTGGTAATAAAAATAATACACCACAAGCCATTGTCAAGTAGCCTGAAAGTTGTCCTGTAATTCCCAAGTAAGTAGGAAGCCAGCACAAAGGTAGTAATAAAAATGCACTTATCATAATTTGAAAGGCAGAACTAAAATTTTTTCCTCCTTTTGAGGGTAATAATTTTATACCTGCTTTTTTATAATCCTCTTCCATTACCCAAGCAATCGCCCAAAAATGTGGAAATTGCCACACAAATTGTAAAGCAAAAATTGCCAACGCTTTTTCATCTAATTTGCCTGTGGCTGCCATCCAACCCAACATAGGAGGCAAAGCACCCGGTATTGCTCCTACCCAAACGGCTATCGGTCCTACAAGTTTTAAAGGCGTATAAACAAATCCATACAACAACATCGACATCAAAGCCAATAAAGTTGTTTCTAAATTTGTAAATATTGCCAATAAAAGCAGACCTGTAATTCCTGTGATAATACAATATTTGACACATTCTTCAACGCTTGTTTTTTCTGTGGGTAAAGGTCTGTTTTTGGTTCTATCCATTAACTTATCAATATCTTTTTCAAAAATTTGATTAATAATAATAGCCGAACCAGAAATCAAAAAACCACCAATACAAACCGCAAAAAATGCTATCCAAGTCGAATCTTTACTCATTCCTAACGCAAAGCCGAAACCTGCGGAAAAAGCAACCAAAAACGATAATCTAAATTTTAATAATTCAAATAATATTCTTATTTTTGATAAAAATTGTGTTTGAATATTTGTATTCAATTCTGTTACAATCATTTTTTAAACTAATTGATATTTTTTTTCTTGTTTATTGTTTGATTTCATAAACCATCTTGGATTTACTAAAATCAATAACATAAAAAGAAATCCTATAATTAAAACTGCTAACAATAAATGTAAAGGTTGTAACACAGCGGGCATTCCCAAGTAAGCCAAACCCACACCACTCAAAAACTCAACAATTACAATTCCTACTAATATTTTAGATAAATTAAACCATTTTTTATGGACTGATGCTAATTTTTTCATCTGAAATACCAACCATATATGAAAAAACAAAATCAACCACGAAAAAGACCTGTGTATATAAAACTCAATTCCTAAATTTTCTACCCAAGTTCCTCTTGTTCCCTCTCCCAATTTTTTAGCAACTATATCAACTGCTTGTCTAACTTGTGTTCCTAATATAATTTGAATAAAAACTAAAATGATAGATACTATCAAAACTATATTAAGCGTATTTGAAACTTTTGTTGTATTTGTATTATCATTTTTAAAACTCCTACCAACTGCCCACATCAATATAAATACTTGCAAAATTGCTAAACTCATGTGAAAACTTATCAAGCCGGGTAACAAATTAGTAGAAACTACAATAGAACCTATCCAACCTTGAAACAATACTAACACAATTGACAAAGCACTCAAATATACGACTAATTTATTTTCTTTCCAATATTTTAATGAAAAAATAAAGGTTAAAATTATCAAAAATCCAATTAAAACGCCTATTAATCTATTTATATATTCTATCCACGTTTTTGTCGCATTAAAATCTGCTTCAAAATATGTGTTTTTATCTCCTTTTATCGCATTACTTAACTCTATCCAACCTAAAAAATCTAAATATTTTGCTAATTTCTCGTTCTTATCTTTTCTTTTTTGTGCATAAACATCTTTATAATTTTTAGGTAATTCTTTTTCGTCTGTTGGTGGAATCCACTGCCCAAAACATTTAGGCCAATCAGGACAACCCATTCCTGAGCCTGTACTTCTTACCAATCCTCCTACCCAAATCAATAAATAAACTGCAATAATTGTAACAATACCTATTTTTTGGAAAGAACTCATTTGTTATTTTTATATATAGTTTTATTTTTTCTTTTTATATTTAAGGTAATTTACCAAACTAAAACTAATTTGGTAAATTACTTTAAAAAATTTTTCTACATTTTGACTTTCTGACTTACTTTTTTAGAAATAGAAAGAAAGTGCTTTATGAGAAATTTTGAATACTAATGATGTTTATGTTCATTATCACCACTATTTTTTTTGCCTTCTTGCTTTGCAATCAAATCATTTTCGTGTTCAAAATTTGAGTTAGGCGTTTGCGAAAAAGGAATATGTTGTGGAATAAAATCTGTAAAACCATCTTTGTCTGCATCTGGCTTGCTATAATCATAAGGCCATCTGTGAACAGTAGGAATAGCACCCGGCCAGTTTCCATGTCCCGGAACACGTGGCGTTGTCCATTCCAAAGTATTCGAATCCCAAGGATTTAAAGGAGCTAAACGCCCTCTGAATATACTATAAACAAAATTGAAAGCAAACAAAGCTTGTGCTGAGAAAGTAATAATAGCCGCCGCACTGATAAACATATTCAAATCTGCATAAGATTTTCCAAAGTCAAAAGTACTAAATGAATAATAACGACGAGGGAAACCTGCAATTCCGATATAGTGCATTGGGAAAAATACCAAATATACACCAATAAAAGTTAACCAGAAATGAACATATCCTAATTTATCGTCCATCATTCTACCAAACATTTTAGGAAACCAATGATAAACACCTGCCATCATTCCAAAGAACGAAGCAGAACCCATTACTAAGTGAAAATGGGCAACCACAAAATATGTATCGTGTAGTTGAATATCTAAAGCATTATTTCCTAATACTATACCCGTTACACCACCTGAAATAAACAATGAAACTAAACCAATTGAAAACAACATCGCAGGAGTAAAGATAATATTTCCTTTCCATAATGTTGTGATATAATTAAAGGCTTTTACTGCTGAAGGAACTGCAATAATCAAAGTCAATAACATAAATATTGTACCCAAAAACGGATTCATACCTGTTACGAACATGTGATGCGCCCATACAATAAAAGATAACACTCCAATTCCTATCATTGAACCCACCATAGCACGATACCCAAAAATAGGCTTACGCGCATTAGTAGCAATAATTTCTGATGTAATTCCTAACGCAGGTAACAATACAATATACACTTCAGGGTGTCCTAAAAACCAGAATAAATGTTGGAATAAAATAGCACTTCCTCCTTGATGATGCAATGCTTTTCCTCCAATATAAATATCTGATAAAAAGAAACTTGTTCCCATACTTCTATCAAAAATTAACAATAAAGCAGCTGCAAACAACACTGGAAATGATAACAAACCAATAATTGCTGTTAAAAAGAAAGCCCAAATTGTCAAAGGTAATCTTGCAAAAGATAAGCCTTTTGTACGCATATTGATAACTGTTGTGATATAATTGATACCTCCCAACAAAGAAGATACAATAAATAACGCCATACTAATCAACCAATATGTCATACCTGCACCAGAGCCAGGCACTGCTTCAGGCAATGCACTCAAAGGCGGATAAATTACCCAACCTCCACTCGCAGGACCTGTTTCTAAGAACAAAGAAGTAAACATTACTACACTTGCCAAGAAAAAGAACCAGAAAGAAAGCATATTCATAAAACCTGATGCCATATCTCTTGCCCCTACTTGTAAAGGTATTAAAAAGTTACTGAATGTACCACTTAAACCTGCTGTCAATACAAAGAAAACCATAATAGTTCCGTGCATTGTTACGAGTGCTAAATATTTTTCTTGTTCTAATTTTCCTGTTTCGTTTATCCAAGTTCCCAAAATAGGTCTTAACCATTCCAAATTAAAATCTGGAAATCCTAATTGTAAACGAAATATAACTGACATAGCTCCACCCATAAATGCCCACATCAAACCTAAAATAAGGAATTGTTTAGCAATAGTTTTATGGTCTTCACTAAATATATACTTACGAATAAATCCATCTTCGTGGTGTTCGTGTTCATCGTGATGATGGTCGTGTGTGTGCGCTTCCGCCACCGCACTTTGTCCATGATTATGTAATTCCATATTGTTTAGTAATGTTTAAATATCTTTTTTAGTTTTAATTTCTTCGTTTGCGGCTACATTTTTCTTACGTAAAGATTTCATTCCTTTGCCTTTAAACTCAGGTTTTTCTTCTAAGAATGGTTTTTGTTCTGCTAACCATTTTTTGTAGTCAGGTTCGTCATCAACCACAATCAAATAACGCATAGCAAAATGTCCTTTTCCACAAACCTCAGTACAAGCCAACTCATAGTTAAAATTAGGATTTCCTAATTGAGAACGCATATCAGTAGTCGTTTTTGTAGGCGTAAACATAAATTGTGTAGGCATACCAGGCACTGCGTCCATTTTCACTCTGAAGTGAGGCATAAATACGCTATGTAAAACATCTCTTGCCCTAATTTTCAATAAAACAGGTTTGTTTACAGGAATATGAATTTCTCTTGGAATAAAATCATCTTCTGAATTTTTGTCTTCGAAATCAATTCCAAACTCGTTGCCTGTGGCATCATTTGTCAAACGAAAATCGTATTTGCCTAATTTACCATCTTTTCCGGGATAACGAACCTGCCAAGCAAATTGTTTACCCATTACTTCTACGACTTGAACATCTTTTGGAGGTTCTTGCATCATAGCACGATTCCAAACTAATGCACCATACAATACTAAAACTGTCATAATCACAGCAGGCACTGCTGTCCATATTAGTTCTAATTTGTGGTCATCAGCAAAAAACACCACTTTTCTGCCTGCTTTGTATTGATATTTGAAAGCGAACCAGAACAAGCCTGCATTCGTAATCAAAAACATCAAAGTAATAACAGTAAGCGTTATCCAAAACAAAGAATCAGTTTCTTTGCCATGAATAGACGATGCTTCAGGTAGGAAATGTTTTGCAGCTATCGGATAATGATAAACTGCTACGATAAATCCTATCAAAGGCACCAGCAACATCAATGCACCGTTAATTCTATTACTCAAACCGCCTCTTTCATCAGTATCGCGTAATATTGTAACTAACGACTGCACTCGGAATAAGAGTAGGAAAACTCCTAAGATTAAAATTCCTATTAAACCAAATATAACAGTAAGCATATTGTTAGAAAATTTTTTTTAGTATATTAGTATAATAAATTGTGCATTTTTTATGTTTTCAAAACGCACAATTTTTTTTTAAATATATACAAAAAAGTATATATTATTTTTAATTGAACTGAGAAAATGCTTGACTTTCTTTGATAAAAGGGTGATTTTTTGGAATCATTGGTGCTTTGGCTAAATTACTTGCGACCGTATAAATAAATAAACTCGCAAATATCAAAATACAACCAATTTCTACAAAACCAAAACCGCTATTGTTACCAATCGTTCCCGGCATTATCATTAAATAAAAATCTAAATAATGTCCCATTAAAATCGCACCTGCTACTACTTTCAAAATCACAGTAGTACGTTTTGCTTCTTTCGCCATCAAAATTAACAACGGAAACAAGAAGTTGATGAAGAAATTAAAGAAGAACAAAAATTTGTAGTAACCATCCCATAAATTTAAACGTGCATTAAAATAAGTAGTTTCTTCTGGAATGTGTGCATAATAAATCAATA
Source organism: Bacteroidota bacterium (assembly GCA_004293265.1). Classification (GTDB taxonomy): domain Bacteria; phylum Bacteroidota; class Bacteroidia; order Cytophagales; family Microscillaceae; genus RDXZ01. The sequence goes on from RDXZ01000068.1 coordinate 19,179, forward strand.
AAAATTGACAAAATGTAACATAAGACCAAAATACACTAAACGCAAACATAAATTTACCTAAATCGTGTAAATGATGTTTGGTAACTGATTTTAAATAACCTTGTTCTTTTAATAAAATTACTGTCAAAGTGATTGTTGCCAAGCCTGACACAAACCAACTCGCAAAATTTTGCCAACCAAACATTGTACTAAACCAATGCACATCAATAGACATCAACCAATCCCAAGCAATTACAGACTCACTCACAGCAAATACTACTAAAAAGATAGCAGAAGTATAAACGGCTTTGTTATAAATTACAGGATTTTTTAAATATGATTTGAAATCTTTTATTTCTTCTTCTTGTAAAGAAAAACCACGTAATCTTCTAAATAATACATACCACAAAAGAAAGAAAATTACCATACGTGCTAAGAAAAAAGGAATATTTAAAAAACCTGATTTTCCTGCAATTATCGCATCATAATTTTTTGAACTTGGGTCTGTGATACCTGCGTGTGTCCAATGAAACAAGGTATAATTATCGCCCATCGCTACTTGCAATAAAAATAATGCAATGATAGAACCCATACTAATTGGCAAAAAATATCCAAAAGTTTCTGGAACTCTTTTGATAATAACAGACCAACCAGCGTGTGCTACATAGTTAAAAGCCAAAAAGAATACACCAATTAAGGCGATACCATTAAAAAAAGTTGCATTTAACCAAAGATTAGCAATGACTCTTTTGAACCAGAAATATTCATGGTGTCCGTGTTCGGCTGAGTGTTTTGCGGCTTCTTTGCCATGCTCTGCGGCGTGGTAAGTTTCACCAAAGCCTAAACTTAATAAAATAATACCAAAAATTAACATCACCACGCCAATTCCTAAAGTCATCATTAGACGGCTTTTTAATTTGGCGGTAAACTCGTACTGCATTTTTTCATCAGCTAAAGAGATAGTTTTATGCGCTCCCATGTTTGAAAAATAGTTTACAAAATTTTAAATTCAATACGACGATTTTGAGCCTTTCCCTCCTTTGTATCGTTAGAGGCTTTTGGTTGAGTATCACCCATACCTACTGATTTTATACGTGATTTATCAATACCGCCTTGCTCAATATATTTATCTACCGATGCTGCACGTTGCTCAGAAATTTCTTTATTCTTTTTTGGATCACCTTCGTTATCAGAATGTCCAGAGATTTCACCTATAACTTCTTTGTTTTTCTTCAAAAAATCAATCAGTTTATCTAATTCTTTGCGTGAACTTTCTTCTAAATCTGCACTACCTGTTTTGAAAAGTACATTTTTAAGTATGAAAGTAGCCCCCTTTTCGGCTTTAAACTCTACAGGTTTATTTTTTAAATCTTGTCCTTGTAGTGTATGCACATAATAAACAACTTTCCAACGTTCTTCTGGGCTAAGTTGTGAAGCGTGCGACCACATACGACCTTTTCCATGTGTAATGACGTGAAAAATATGTCCGCTGTTTAGATTTTTGTATGCGTCTGCTTTATAATTAGGCACACCTTTGTATAAACCTGCTACCTTACCTTTGCCATCACCTGCCTCTCCATGACAAGGAGAACAATAACGAACGTACAAAGTTTTACCATCTTCTAACGCCTTATCATCTGCGTCAAACGGAGGATTGAGTGATTTTTCTGCTTCTAATAGTCCAGCATCACCTTTTCCAATAGCATAATACATCAAATCGCCTTGATGATTTGATTCTCCTGTTACGATATTTGAAGAGCGGCGTGCCACTGTATTTTGTGCAGGCAAACGCATATTCATTCCATACGGATTAATTTTATTTTTCTCAGTTTGAGAATATGGCTCATATCCTTTTGAAAGATACATTTGCGGGGCAAATTCTGTACCAGGGTCATTTGGATTTCTATGACAAGCAGTAGTAAAAACCAAACCACCTATCAAAAGTGCCAACGCTGAAATTTTTTGTAGTTTTTTCATGTTTTATACTTCTTTGGTTTTAGGTTGTTCTGAAACTCCATTGTCTAACAACATTTTTTCTATTTCTACTTTTGTAAATTTTGAATTTTTACCTAAGTTAATAGCCATTACATATTTATCATCTGTGCTACGTGGGTCAAACATCAACGCTTTCTTACCAGGTCCGAGACCATTTGAAATCAAAAATGTTGCTACCATTCCCAGAGATGCACATAATACTGTTAGCTCAAAAGTTACAGGTACAAAATCTGGCACTGCAATATGGTCTTTTCCACCAATAATCATAGGCCAAGCAAATCCTAACATATAACTTTGCATTGTGATGGCTAAAGTTGTTCCTGTAATTCCAAATAAAAATGCCGCTCTCGCCAAGCGAGTACGCTTAAATCCTAAATATACATCTAAATCATGCACAGGATAAGGCGTATAAACATCATGTATTTTCAAGCCTTTGGCTCTTAATGTTTCAATAGCCGAAATTAATTTGCTTTCGTTATCAAATACACCCACCAAAAATTCTTGTTTTTCTTTTTTTCCCATTTCTTTTTAAATGTTTTTGAAAATAGTTAATAATTAGTGTGCTGATTCTTTAGAATGTTTTTCATCTTCGTCTGCATAGTGTACCGAAGCGTCTTCGTCAGAAGATGCTAAGATTGTTTTTACTTCTGCCATATTGATTACAGGCAAAAATTTAGCAAACAAAAAGAAACAAGTAAAGAAAAACCCAAATGAAAACAAATAATCACCCACATCTACATAAGTAGGCCAGAACATTACCCAACTTGAAGGCAGATAATCTCTGTGCAATGAGGTTACAATAATTACAAAACGTTCAAACCACATTCCAATATTTACTACAATAGATAAGATAAATGTTGCATAAATATTTTTTCTCATACCTTTGAACCAAAAGAATTGTGGAGAAATTACGTTACAACTCATCATCGCCCAATATGCCCACCAATAAGGTCCAAACATACGATTGATAAAGGCATATTGTTCATAAGGAACTCCCGAATACCAAGCAATAAAAAATTCAGTAATATAAGCAATCCCTACAATCGAACCCGTTACTAAAATAATTTTATTCATCGATTCGATGTGTGTCAAAGTAATATAAGGCTCTAATTTGAAAACATATCTTGTTATCAACATCAAAGTTAATACCATTGCAAATCCTGAGAAAATCGCACCCGCCACAAAATAAGGAGGGAATATAGTAGTATGCCAACCGGGAATAACTGATGTAGCAAAGTCAAAACTTACAATCGTATGCACAGAAAGTACCAAAGGTGTAGAAAGACCTGCTAATACTAAGGCAACCATTTCATATCTTGCCCAAGTTTTTGTAGAGCCGTCCCAACCAAAACTTAAAATTCCGTACACAAATTTTGAAATCGGATTGGTAGCACGTTCTCTGATAGTGGCTAAATCAGGAATCAAACCTACATACCAAAAAACAGCAGAAACGGTCAAGTAAGTACTAATCGCAAATACGTCCCAAACCAAAGGCGAGTTAAAATTAACCCATAAAGAGCCATAAGTATTTGGCAAAGGCAATGCCCAATGTGCCAACCAAGGTCTTCCCATGTGCATCAAAATAAACGAACCTGCACAAAGTACAGCAAAAATTGTCATCGCTTCTGCTGAACGATTGATAGAAGCACGCCATTTTTGACGAAACAATAATAAAACCGCCGAAATCAACGTTCCTGCATGCCCAATACCTACCCACCATACAAAGTTTGTAATATCCCAAGCCCAACCCACTGTTTTATTCAATCCCCATTCTCCGATACCAAAAAACCAAGTACGATATAAAGTATAACTTCCATAAGCAAGAACAATCAATGAAATCCCCAATGCCATCATCCAACGCATATTGGGCGCAGCCTCTACCTGACGACAAATATCATTTGTTACGTCGTGCATGGTAGTCTTACGATTTTTGTCGTGAATCTGTCTTAGTACAAGAGGTTCACGAACAGGTGAAGTCATTTGCATATATTTATATTCTTTTTTTTATTCAATTTTTTAATAGTAGGAATTTATAAACTAAATTCCTACCAATTTATATTTTAGTGTCCACCTTTTTCTTCCTTGTGTTCTTTATGATCACTATGTCCTTTTGCCGCTTTTGCTTTTTTATCGTTATTGCGGATTTTGGTCAAGTAAGAAACTTGTGGTTTTACATTTATTTCTTCTAAAACGTGATAAGCACGTGGCTCTTTCATTGAGTAAACAGTTTCGTCTGCGTGTCCATGTTCTCCTTTTTTTACTTCTTTACTGATACCCAATGCTTTCGAAATTTGACTTTCTGTATCATTCATATCACCAAAAGTAATAGCATCAGTTGGGCAAACTTGCTGACAAGCTGTTTTGATTTCTCCATCTTTTACTTGGCGTTTGTCTTTTTTCGCTTGTAATTTTCCTGCTTGAATGCGTTGCACACACAAACTACATTTTTCCATTACTCCACGAGAACGCACCGTAACATCTGGATTAATAACCATTCTACCTAAATCAGACGTTTGAACATAGTTTACATCTGTAAATCTATCGTCTTCTGCATAATGAAACCAATTAAAACGGCGAACTTTATATGGGCAGTTATTTGCACAATAACGAGTACCAATACAACGATTATAAGCCATTTGATTTAAACCTTCTGAACTATGTGTAGTGGCTAATACAGGACAAACTGTTTCGCAAGGGGCATTGTTACAATGTTGGCACATCATAGGCATAAAGGTAACTTGTGGATTGGCGGCTTCTTTTTCCAAATCACCAAAACTCACTGCATTTTCTTCACTGCTATAATAGCGGTCAATTCTAATCCAGTGCATCTCACGACGCATTAAAACCTCTTTTTTACCTACTACAGGCACGTTGTTTTCAATTTGACAAGCCACCGTACATGCGCTACAACCTGTGCAAGAGTTCAAATCAATTACCAATCCCCAAGAGTGGTTATGGTATTGATGACCTTTCCACAAAGTTACTTCGTAAGGTGTGTAATGTTTGCCATCTGCTGAACTTATATGAGGATAAATTCTTCCAGCGTTTGATTTTTCTTTATAATCTGATAAACTTGCTTCTTGAATAATACTACGCCCCATAATTGTATTATGTGTTTGCGTTTGTGCTACTTCTTCAGTTTTATCTGTTTTTGAAATACTTGCAGAATCATATTCTTTTGCTGTCAAAGGGAATACGTTTGCTCCTACATTTGTACCAACTTTACCGCTTATTTTTCTACCATAACCTACTGCAACCGCAATCGAGTTGTCAGCTTGTCCCGGTTGCAATAAAACAGGAACTTCAAAACTTGTTTTTCCTGCGGTTACTTTCACTACATCACCATTAGCAACGCCTTTTTCTTTGGCTGTTTTTGGAGACATAGAGGCATAATTTCCCCAACACGCTTTGGTGATTGGGTCTGGCATTTCTTGTAACCAAGGATTGTTCGCATAAGCACCATTGCCTAAAGAAACTTTTTGATAAGTAGTTATTTCTAATCCACCATCTGTAAATTTTTTTAATTCGGCTACTGCACTATCAGCACTTCCTTCAAATTTATCCGCTTTTTTAGCAGGTTTTTCGTCTTTTTTAGCGTCTTTTTCTTCTTTTTTCGGCTCTGTGTCAGTGTCTTTATTATCTACTACCAACGCAGTTGCACCAGTTGTAACTAATACTCCGTCATGTAATATACCTGTGAAGAAATTATCAAAACTTTTATATTTATTTTGTTTTTTAAATAAATCTTTATTCAAAAAAGCACGTAAATAATCATAATAAGATTTGTTATTTCCTGCCCAAATCAATAAACTTTCTTGAGCTTGACGAGTGCTGAAAATAGGAGTAATAGTAGGTTGTGTCAAACTATAATGTCCTTTTCGTGGCTCTGCATCACCCCAAGATTCTAAATAATGATTGTCAGGACAAACAAAATCACATAAATCTGTGGTTTCGTCTGGTTGTGAAGCAAAAGAAATTTTTAAACCAACTTTACTTAAAGCCGCTTTCAATTCCTCGCCTCTTGGATGGTCATAGACAGGATTTACTCCATAAAATATAATCGCATCAACACCACCATTTTTAATATCATCAATCAAAGCATTTACGGCTTTATCATTGCCCTGAAAAGTATTCAAAGGTGTAGTAATATCAATGGTTGCACCATAATTACCTAACTCATTGTTGATAGCGGCTACAACGGTTTGCACATTTTCATCATTAGAACCACTTACTACTAAACTTTCTCCTTTTGCTTCCAACAACTCTTTAGCTGCTTTTTGCAATGCTACTTCTGCTGCCGCATCTTTTGCTTTTGCGTCTGTTCCTTTGATTTTATCATACAAAACAGCCAATAAACTAATTTCTTGCGAAGGTTTTACAGGAACACGAATATCTGCATTGGCACCTGTCATTGACATTCTTGCCTCAAATTGAAAATGTTTTGACATTTTCGCTTCTTTGTGTTCTTTGCTGTTTAATTTACGCATTTGAGCATATTGCCCCGAAAATTCAACAGGAGAAATCCAAGTTCCTAAAAAATCACAACCAAAACTAACAATTACTTTTGCTTTGCTGAAATCATACGAAGGTACTGCTTCTACTCCAAAACTTTCTTTATGTGCTTGTGTTAAGCCATATTGAGAAAGACTATCGTAAGTAACAAGTTTTGTACTCTCATATTTTTCTTTAAATTCTTTGATAATAGCCTTTGTAGATGGGCTAATAATAGTAGAAGAAAGAATACGCACATTTTGAGCAGTACTTAGTTTTTGTTTGATAATTTTATCCGCATCTGCCATTTTTACTGCTTTTTTGCTTTGCATAAACGACTGATAACGTTGTCCATCATATAAACTCAAAATAGATGCTTGTGCTTTTGCACTTGTTTTTCCTTTAGAAATTGATGATAATGTATTACCTTCAATTTTAATAGGTCTTCCTTCTCTTGTTTTTACAACCACACTTGCATAATCACCCGCCTCAAAAAAAGTAGAAGCGTAATAATTAGGAATGCTTGGGTCTAAATTTTCTGGTTTGTTCAAAAAAGGAATTGCTTTTTTGATAGGTGCTTCACAAGCCACTAATGACGCGGCAGCTACACTAAAACCCATTAATTTTAGAAAATCACGGCGGTTGTTTTCATCTCCCGATTTGTTTTCAGGCAAATCGTGAGCAAATTCTTTTTCGGCATTCTTTACAAATTCTACATCATTTGTAAGTTCTTCGATGCCTCTCCAATATACTTTGTTTAATTCTTCCATTTTTTAAAATAACCCCAACGGGGTTGGGAATTTTTTAATAATGACATTTAGCACATTCCAAACCACCAATATTTTCCACCGTCATTGGTGAGCCTTTTTGATATTTATCGTGTGCTTCTATAAGTCTATCGTAATATTTGTTATCTTTTGCGTGTTCCACAACAGTTTGTCTGTGGCAATTAATACACCAACCCATCGTCAAAGGTGCTCTTTGTTGTACGACTTCCATTTCTTTTATTTCACCATGACATTTTTCACAAGCCAAGCCCGCTACATTTGTATGTTGTGCGTGATTAAAGTAAGCTAAATCTGGTAAATTATGTATTCTTACCCATTCGATTGGTTTATTGTTTTCTATTGCTTTGTAAATTTTTTGAATTTCAGGTGAACCTCTTTTGATTGAATTATGACAATTCATACAAATATTGGCAGAAGGAATAGTTGCCGATTTGCCTTTATAAACTCCTGTATGACAATATCCACAATCAATTTCATACTGACCTGCATGTAATTTGTGCGAGAATGCTATAGGTTGTGTAGGAGCATATCCTTGTTGCACACCAATATTAGTAACACCATCTAAGGTTGTTTTCAAAACAAACAACATAAACAATAAAGCAACTCCGCCTAATACAGCACTATTTTGAAATACTGCTAAAACGTCAAATTTTTGATTTACAACTTCTCTATCTTCAGTAGTTAAGTCTTCTTTTTGTTTCAAAAACTTGCTTACCATTGATAACATAACCAACAATACAGCAAATATCAAAATCAAAACCATCACCAAAATACCTAACATCAAATTGAAATAACCTGATGAATCACTCGCAGAAGAAGTTTGTGTGCCTGTTGAACCACCTGTTGTTGTTTCTACTTTTACGGGTACTTTTTTGCTTTCTTGGTCTACATACGCAAAAATGGCTTTAATTTCTTCGTCTTTGAAATTAAAACTTGTCATTACTGCTTTGTTGTATTTTGTAAATAATTCAACAGCGTATTTATCGCCGCTTTTGATAACCGCTTGTGAGTTTTTTACCCAAGGAATTAACCACTCAATAGTTCTACGTTCTAAAATACCTTTTAAGCCGGGACCGACCACTACCTCCGCAGTAGCAGCATGGCAAGAAGTACAATTGCCTTCCCAAAGTCTTTTACCTACTTCTAAATCAGCTCCGCCAGCACCTCCACTTGCTTGCCCTGCGGTTTTGGTAGTATCCGCTTGTGCAAAAACAAAGTTTATACTGAAAACGAAAGCTAACAAACACAAGCAAGCCCCTTTCAAATAATGAATGGATTTTGTTTTTTTTGTTTTATTGGTCAGCATAATCATTCTGAAAACAGTTTATTTTATTTTATTTTTAATTTTTTACTAAATAAGAAATTACATTTTTTGAAACAATAATTAAAATATCCTTTCAAAATATGAACCAAAAATTATTTGTTAATTAATACATTCAAACAAAAAAAATTGGTTCTTAAAAGATTTTATATGTGATTTATTTTTAATCTGTTTTATGGATTAAAAACAATACAAGCATATTTTTCCTTTTGGCTTGCAATTTCGTTCACAATCATTAAAAACACAAATTTTTTTCAAAGAAATTTAATAAGACTAATCTATTTAGAATTATTCTAAATTACACTTTTTATTTTAGATTATTTTTTGACAAATGAAAAATGAAAAATATATTATTTTTATTACATCAAATTCTTTGATATTTTTGTTTAAAAATAACGTGATTTCGGGATAACTTTTATTTATTTTGTACTTTTGGGAAGTATATTTTAGGTTTATTTTGGTAAAATTGATAGGCAATGATATTAGCTAATACATATTTTATCAAAAAAAATTTACACCTTCCCTTTTTTTCTTGTAAATAGATTAATCAAGAGCAAAAAAAATTACTTTGCATCTAAATAAGGTAAATTCATCAACGAATTAGGTTTTAAATACAAATAATCATTTTCAAAATCAATAATCGTATTAAAACGTTTTAATAAATCGTTGCCAAAATAATTAATTTCAAAACGCAAAGGATTTTTACTTCCTAACAAAGAGGTAGGAATATTTGTAACTTTAAAATTATTCAACGCCAATAAAGGAGAAAGTAGGATTTTATTTTCATAAATAACACCTCTTGGGTCTTTGAGCTTAGAAGATTTTATAAATGGTAAATCTTGTGGAAATTTTTGTTTCATTACCCAAGCACTATCCAAAATAATGGCTTGATTGGAACCTGTATCAAGAATAAAATCACCTGAATATTGTTTGTTTTTGATGATAAAATTACTTTCTACACAAACAAAAGAACGAATAAATTTTAGTTTTGATTTGACATAACCTTTTTTGTTTTTGGGTAATTTTGAATGAACGATAATGATAGATTTTTCATAATCAATTTCAACTGATTTTCCTTCAAAAACATTCCAACCAAATCTGCCGTCCATTTGATGTGCCGTAAAACCTGTAGGCACTATGTTTGGATTTTCAAAAATCACATTTCCAAGTTGAATTTTAAATACTTTCTCTAATTGATTATAATTTGGTTTGGCTTTTCCTGCCATAAATTCAGTTTGATGAGCAAGTAATTTCGTTTTTTTGAGAATGGCATCTCTTGTCAAACGAAAATCAAATGAACCTACATCAAAATGTAAATTTAAAGTATCTCTGTTATTTATAATGGAATTTACGTGAATAGCATTGTTTTTTGTGAGAATAAAAGGAATTGTATCACTTTTATTGTTAATTTTTTTTGTTTTATCTTTTTTGGGAATTGCACTTTTTATTTGCGTATAACAAGAGTCTTTATTGTTCAACAATATAATAAAATCGAATGTTGTGCCTGCTTTTATTTTTACTTTGATGGAATCAATATCTGTATAAAAAGTAACCCATTTTGTTTCTCTTGTTCTATCACAAGTATAAATATCAGGTTTTGTGGCAGGGGAAAGCGTCCAAGCATTATTATCTAAAACATTTCCATCTTTGATGGCTACTTTTTTAGAATTGGCTTTGATAATGGGCAATTTTGATTGTGCATACAAAAAAGATGTAGATAGTAAAACATAAATAACGATAAAAAATTTCATTTGTATTATTTAAAAAAAAGTTATATTGGTAATGCAAAATTAAATATTTTTCTGATTAATGCAAATTTTTTTTTCAAATATACATATTGGAAAGTAGTTTTGGGAGATTTGTCATTTTGAGCAAAGCGAAAAATCTTACTTTTAAATGACTATCTGTAAACGAAAAATAAGATTCCTCCTTTCAGTTGGAATGACAAGGTTTATCCCAAAAACATTTTCCGATGTGTATATAACTAAAAAAATGCAATAAACAATACAAATCACACAGATTAAACTAAGATTTTTTTGAATTTTATCAATATTTTTTAGCCAATTTATCTTCAATTTTTTGCAATAAATTTTCCCATTCTT
>RDXZ01000069.1 GCA_004293265.1 Bacteroidota bacterium
GCAGTTGCTTCACTTCGTTCAGCAAGACAAAAATATTATATTTACAACACCGCTAAATTTTTGTTTAATAATTTTCACTAAGTCCAAAGTCTAAATAAATTTAAGAGTTTAAGTAATAAAAGAAAGTGTTGTGGTGCTATTCTCTAACTACTTTAAATCCTTTAAAAAAAGCAAAACCATTAAAATATAAACAAAAAAATACTTTTGTCTTTGTATTGATAGAAGCCTCCAAACTTCAATCATTCGAACAACGACAATATTTCGTTCCAAAACGTTTTTTATTTACAAAATTATAATAACTCGATTTCAACAATTTCAACCAAACTTTTAATTCCTTTTTGATTATAAACCCAAATTTCAATTTTATTTTTTCCTTTATCCAAATCTAATTTTAAAAATTCATTGACTTTGTTATTCGTTAGTTTTTTTCCTTTGGAAGTAAATAATATTTTATCGTTCAAAACTACGTGCAAACTATGTAAATTATAGTTTTTATCAAAGGCTTCAATTTCTAAAGAATATTTTTTTTCTTTGGTAGTGATAAAAGGAGCATTAATATTTTTTAGTTTGATTTCAGGGGCATTAAAAAATCTTATTTTATCAAAATCTGTAGTTTTAAAACCAATATTTCCTAAACGTTCTTCATAAATCATTTTATAAGAGTTAATAAGTGTTTGATTTTTTACGACCATTTTTTCCAATACTTGATGTGGTTGGTTAAATTGCAATTCAAATTGTTCATTAGTAAAAATATTCGTTCCATTGACAAACTGAAAAGGACTTTCTATTGATTTTTGTTGATGAGCAAAATAAGTTACTTTTTGTTCTTCACTTTCAATATCATAATTCACAGGCATATAAAAACCTTCATTGGTTACAAAAAATAAAGATTTTTTTACTTCATTTTGATATATATTCAACACTTCTTTTTCAGTTTCAATATCAATCACTTTTAAAAGTCCTGTTATACTTTTAAGCACCATTTGTTTTTTGATAGGAATAAAAGTCGCACTTTCTACCCTTTCATTCAATTCTATTGTTTTGATTTCTTGTCCTGATGAGGTTTCAAAAAGTTTAATCGAATTATTAGAAACAATCATTAAAGTTTTCTGGTCGGTAGTAAAAAATGAAGAAATTATATTTTCATTCATTGAAATATTATACAATAATTTTTGTGTTTTGAAGTCCCAAAGTTGTGATATAGGTTTGAAAGATATATCCTCTTCGTCAAATTGTTGCTTTTTTCTAACTTCTTGTGGAAAATTTCCTGAGATAAACATATATTTATCTTGCTTCGAAATAGTTATTCCGTTGATAAGATGAGGTACATCTTTAAAACCAAAAGATAAATTTTCTTCGGTTTTAGTAAGTGGCTTCCAAATTAAGAGTTTTTTTCCTTCTTTGGGTTCATCGAGATAAAGCCCAATCAAAATTGTCTTGGCATCACCACTCATCTCTACGTTTGAAATTGTAGCACCATAAGTGGTATATGGGTTTAAAGTTGCGACAGGTTCGGATTTATTCACGTCCCACAAACTAAGAATAGTATTGGAATTGTTGGCTAAAATATATTTTCCGTCATCAGAAAATTTTACTTTATCCTCAAAACCTTTAATCATATTTGGATAAACTCTAATTTTTGTTCGGCGTTCAATATTCCATAATTCCGCAGAATTAGTATTTGGAAATAACAAAACTTCTGTCATATTGGGTGAAAAAATAGGGCGAGAACTTGTATATTCTTGTCCGCTTTTCGAGGGAATAATGATATTTTTTCCATCAGTAATATGTTGCAAAGTTATATCAGTTTTGTAGTTATTGTAGATAAAATATTCCAAATTATCAGAATAAGAAATGCCTTTCATATCTCCAATGGCATTATAAATAGTGTTCAAAAGTTTTTTTGATTTTATATCATATAATTCTAATATAAGATTATCTTGACGAATTGCAATCTTTTGCCCATCATCAGAAAGAGCCAAAAGAGGATTTTCATAAAAATTTTTGTTTGGAAAAGATTGATTTAGTTGAGCATTTTGCCAGTTCCAAAGTTCGATGAATTGATTTCTACGTGCCAAAACTACGTATTCATTATTTTTTGAAAACGATAAATGTGTAACATTTTCTATTTTATTGTCAAAAAATGCAAAAGTTTTTAGTAATTTTTTGGTTGATATTTCATATACATCTACTTTTTGTTTATCATTTTCAAGCGAATTAATGGCTATATATTTCTCGTCTTGGCTGACTGCAATGTCTGCTGATATAATATCATCTTGCGGAACATTAAAAACTTCTTTTTGTGTTTTGATATCCCAAAGTGTGATTTTTTTTTGGTCTTTGATAACTAAATAATTGCCTTGACCTGAAAAATAATATTGCTGAATATATCCTTCAGTTTGTTTGATTTCAAACATTATTTTTTTAGTTACATAATCATACACTGCTATTTCATATCCGGGCATCATTTCGTTTACTGAGTTAAGATTAACTGCGTATTTTTTATGAACAGCAATAGCATCAAATTCTGGTTCTTGTTGTAAATCTTCTTGAAATTCTGTAATAACTTCTTGATAATTTCTAAAAGATTTTCCTGTATTTATGTTCCATTTTTTATCATTGACCACCAAATATTTTTTATCATTTGATAATTCAATTTCTTGGCGTGTGCTGATATAATTTGAAAATTCTTTGACTACTTTTCCTGTTTTTATATCTATCAAAGTCAATAATCCATAATTTTTGGTAATGATATAAGGAGTATTTTTTAAAAATTGAACATCAAAAGGTAATATCATTTTTTGTGGTTGCACAAAAGTAGAATATGTATTTTTTCCTACTAAAAAATCAGCATAATTTTTATAATAATTATCTTTCAACATTTCTATGGCATTTTTTTCTTTGATATTTATCAGAGTAGTATCTGCTCCTTTTGCCATCGCGTCTTTGACTTGGTTAATATCATTGGCATAAATTCCTTCCCAAAGTTTCAACGTTTTGAGATAAATTTGGTATGTTTTTTCGCCTTGCAACATAAAATAAATTTGTTCTTCGTTGTTTTGTTTGGCTAATTTTGTAGCAGACATTCCAAAATTATTTTCAGTATCTTTTGCTCCTTTTTCCACTAAAAACTTTGCCATTTGAGGTTGTTGTTCTATCAAAGACATCAACAAAGGGGTATTTCTATCATTATTATTAGCATTAATATCTGCTCCTTTTTCATAGAATAATTTAGCAATTTCTACATTGTCCGCAAAATGCAAAGGCGTATTTCCTTGCACATTTTTTAGATTGATATTTGCTTTTTTGTTGAGTAATAAAGTTGCCGTTTCTACGGTTGTAACCAAGTGTAAGGCAGTATTTCCAGAGATATTTTGTACTTGCACATCTGCATTATTTTCAATAAAAAATTTTGCTAAATCTTGGTTATTGTCTATCAAAGCAATCATCAAAGGTGTATTTCCATCTTTGGATTTGGCATTAATATCAAAACCTTTTTTAAGAAAAAAATCAGCCATTTTAGGTGATTTTACATAATGCAAAGCAGTTTTATTTTGATTGTTTTTGGGGTTGATATTAATCTTTTTTTTGATTAAATAATCGATAATTTCTGTATTATTTTGAGATAAAGCCAACGAAAAAGGCGTGCTTCCTAATTTATTTGTTGTATTTATATCCACTCCTTTTTCTACTAATTTTTTTACTATATCCAAAGAAATATCAGGATATTTCAAAGCCAAAAGCAATAAATTTGCTCCATTTTTGTCTGTTCCTTTTACATCTGCTTTTTTATCCAAAAGTAAATGAATGGTTTTGGTGGGAAGTTTTTTTCGAGAAAATGCTAAAATCAAAGGGGTTGTTCCTTCTTTTGTTTTTACTTTTATGTTGATTCCTTTTTCTATCATCAAATTTACTATTTCCAACAAATCATTATGTCCATAATAATCTGTTGCCAACAAAAATAACCAAAATAACTCATCATCTTGATTTTTGAGATTAAAATCAAATTTATTGCTTTCAATTAATATTTTTAGAACTTCTGTATTGGCTTGGAATATAGGATTATAAGCCATATTATTCTTTAAACTTGCTCCTTTTTTTAAGAAAATTTTTATTTTTTCTATATTTTGATAAGCAATTGCAGAAAAAATAGGCGTTTCATTTTGTTGATTTTCTTCATTAATATTCAAACCTTTTTGGATTAATAGGTCTATTAATTTTTCATCGATAGTATGAAAACTTTGTCCTATTTTATGTAATAGTCCATTTTTTTGTGCTGATTTAGCAAATATATTTGCTCCTTTTTCAACCATATACTTAACCATTTCATTGCTTTTTGGCAAAGCCATAAAAACTAAAATAGGTGTTTCAGCTTGATAATCAGCGGATTTAATTTCCATATCAGCGCCATTTTCCACCAAAGCACTCGCTATTTCGAGTGATTGTGCATAATACAAAGCAGTATTGTTGCTTGCGTCTACATGATTGACATCAAGTCCATTTTTGATTAAAAAATCAATCATTTTTTTACTTTTCGCAAAAAAAAGTAAACTTCTATTTTGATAAATTTCTTTGAGTTGTTCAGAATTTTCTTTGACTAATTTTTCTAAAACGTCCAATTTATCTTTTTTTACTGCATTTATAAAAGCAGAAGTATTGGTATCAAAATCTAAATTAATTTGACCAAAAATAACGAAAGGCGTAAATAAGAAGATTAAAATGAGAATTTGTAGGTTTTTGTAAGGCAAACAACCTTTTAGATTTGTATATATTTTTTTCATAATATTTTTTTGACAAAGTTATATAAAATAAAATAAATTAAAAAAAAATGTATCTATTTTTTTTAAAAAATAATGAAAAGATAACTATTTAGGTTATTTTGGTGCAAGTGTGGACGCGCTTCCACCAGTGAGTATCTCGTGCAAGCGTCTAAGCTTACACGAAATTCAGATTTTTGAATTTTCACAACAAAAAAAATCGTGTAATATGAAATGATAAAAGCTTTTTAAATTCAAAAAAAAGTATTTACTTTGCAGACTTTAATGTTTATAATAAGGTTTCAAAAATCAATAATTTTATTTTTTTTGATAAAATTAGTTAAAACACACTTTCGAGGTTGGTGGCTAAATATTTACAAAAAATAAAACATTTAATTTAAAAATTTAGTTAGTTAGGAAGAATGGATAATTGTATAATAGATTTGCATTATTTGCCTTGTATTGCTTATTTTGAAGTAATAAAACAATATAAAAAAGTAATTTTTGATATAGGAGAAAATTATCAAAAGCAAACATATAGAAATAGATGTCAAATATTGACTGCTCAAAAAAAGCTAAATTTGAGTATTCCAATTCTTCATCAACTTCCAAAAATGCCTTTCAAAGATATAAAAATTGACTATCAACAAAAATGGCAAAGAACTCATTGGAGAACAATTGTTACTAATTATGCAAAATCTCCTTTTTTTATTCATTATGAGCATTATTTTGAAAAAATATTTGAAAATCAATATGAATTTTTATATCAATGGAATTTAGATTTGTTCAAAATTTGCATACAAATTTTAAAAATTCCGATTGAAATTGAAGTTTCTGACGTATATATAAAAAATATAGAGGCTCAAACTAAGGATTTAAGAAATAATATAATAGCAAAAAAAACTCAAGAAATTTCACAAAAACCTTATTTACAAGTATTTGGAAATGAATTTGTACCAAATCTAAGCATTATTGATTTGATTTTTTGTGAAAATAAATTGGATTAAAACATATAAAAAAAATAAAAATAAAAATAAAAACTTACATTGTAAGAAAAAAAATATAATTATTTAAAGAACTTATGTTTTTATTTCATAATTTTGTATAAAAATAATACGAATATTTAAAAATAATAAAAAAATGAAAAATAAAATGACAAAAAACATCATTATTTTAGCCATATCTTTATGCTTTTTTAATTGTGGTAGTGATAAATATGATAATAAACCAGAATTTATCAATGGTTTTGCTACTGTAAATTTGAATGGAAAATATGGCGTAATTGATGAAAAAGGCAAAGAAATTGTGCCTTGTAAATACGAATTTGTAGGTACATATATCGATGGCATTGCCAAAATAAAAATGAATAATAAAATAGGCTTGATTGATGACAAAGGCAAAGAAATTGTGCCTTGTAAATACGATAAAATTTCATTGTTCAATAAAGGATTAGCCAAAATAGAACTTTCTGAAAAATGTGGTTATCTCAACAAAGAAGGCAAAGAAATTTTATCTCCCAAATACGAAGCAGTTAATTATAATTTTATTGGTAGATATTTTGAGGTGGCGGAGAATGGCATTGTCAAAAGAATTGATGAAAAAGAGTTATAATTTTGAATACTAAAATGGTAGTGTTACAAATGTAATGTTAAAATTTCAAAGTATTTATGGCTTTTTATAATTTTTACTTACTTTTGTCGATTGAAAAACATTATAATTATAACACTATCATTTGAATAATTTTCAGATTTATTTTTGGTATAATTTATCTTTTCCTTTTATTAAGTTTTCGATGCCTTTTTCTAAGGTTTCGTATTTTTTAGCGAAACAAAAACGGATAACTTTTCTATCTATTTGATTATGATAAAAAACAGAAATTGGAATAGTGGCTACTTTTAGTTCTTTCGTCAATCGAATCGTATAGTCAGTATCTTTTTCTTGTGATAAATGTTCATAACTTGCCAATTGAAAATAAGTTCCTTCACAAGGTAAGATTTTAAAAGGCGTTTCTGAAAGCATTTTTTTAAATTTATCGCGTCTTTCTTGGTAAAAATTTGGTAAATCTAAATAATTTTCTTTTGCATTTAGAAATTCAGCCATCGCATATTGCATAGGCGTATTGGTCGAAAACGTATTAAATTGATGAATTTTTCTTAGTTCTTTGGTCAAAAAATCGGGGGCAATACAATATCCTAGCTTCCAGCCTGTTGTGTGATATGTTTTTCCAAAAGAAGATACCACAAAACTTCTTTGTCTTAATTTTGGATATTTCATAACGCTTTCGTGGGTTTGTCCATCAAAAACAATATGTTCATATACCTCATCACTTATCAAAACAATGTTTGTATTTTCCAATAAATCTTCTAATTTTTTCAAATCATTGGCTTTGAGTATAATACCTGTTGGGTTGTGTGGAGTATTGATAATCAATGCTTTAGTTTTTGAATTGATAGCATTTTTTAATAAATCAAAAGGAATTTGGTAGTTTTCATCTAAACTAATTGGCACAACTTTTCCACCAAAAAGGGTAATAGTTGGCAAATATAAATCATAAGCAGGCTCTAAAATAATGACTTCATCACCTTGATTGATAAGGCAGGCTAAGGCATCAAAAATAGCCTCACTTGCTCCCGAAACGACCGTAATTTCTGTATCAGGATTGCATTTGGCTTGATACAAAAATTCTGTTTTTTGAGCAATTGCTTCACGTAACACTTGCACGCCTATCATAGGTGCGTATTGATTTAATCCTTTTTTCATAGCCTGATTGACTAATTCAATCATTTGTGTATTTGCTTCAAAATCAGGAAATCCTTGTGATAAATTAACAGCATTTACTTCGTTTGCCAAAGCAGACATGACCGAAAAAATTGTTGTTCCAACTTGTGGTAATTTAGAAGATAAAGTTAGCATTTTTTTTAGTATAAAAAGGGTTGCTTTTTTTTTGTATCTATTTAGACTAATTTGCATTGTATATTTGTTAAAAAAAAATTTCTAAATGAAATATATTTTTTTTTAATTAGTTAATAGCATTATCATCAGAAATAAGTTTTAAATCGTTTATTATATCGAATACGTCTTCAGGTAATATAGTTTCTAAACTATCTGAAGAAACACTATGATAATTTTTTTCATCAAAAGTATTGTTATCTATTTCATATTTCAAACGTTTCGAAAAAATAGTATGGACATATTGATTTATTTCATTAGGATAAGGTTGAAATCTACCAAAATGATCTCCTTTGTATAAACATATTGTTTTCGTTTTCACAGCAGAGGCTATATGTATTGCACCCGTATCGTTAGATATTAATAATTTCGATTCTGATAATAGATATGTTAGTTCAGATAAAGATGTTTTACCAGCCATATTTTCCACTTGCGTATTATTGATTTTTTCAGAGATATATTCTCCAAGACTGATATCTTGTGGGCTTCCTACTATTTTTATTTGTACTTTGTATTTTGAAAGTATAAGTTTTGCTAAACTTACAAAATTATCAGGCTTCCATCTTTTCTGTGCTTCGCTTGCGCTTGGAAAGAAAATGATTACATTTTCTTTTTGTGTAGAAAAAGTAGGTAAAGTAGGTATATTAATAGAAATATTCTCTTGTAACACTTCTGAAATAAAGGCTCTATTTTTATAAAATTCAAAATTTTCTTGTTTAGGTTGTATTAAAATAGAGTAATATTTATCTCCTGATGATGCTTTCAATGAATTGACTTTATCACCTTCTTGTGCTATTTTTACTTTTGCACGAGTATTTTTTGCTATTTCATCATCAAAATAAAAATTTCTTGAGAAAGTTGGATTTACTAAAATATCATATTTTTTAGTTTTAAGCGACCATAAAAACTTCCAACGATACAAACGATTTTCTGAAAACTTTTTTCTATTCAGCCATATAAAGTCATCTACTACATCCTTATCAAAAGCAACTGCTAAGTCTTTATATATCTCATTACCTAAAAAAGTAATGTGATACCCTTTAAATTTCTGACTTTCACGAATGATGCTCAAAAAATTACGAAATAAGATGTAGTCGCCTATAGCGTCTATTTTTACTATTAAAATATGAGGCATTATTTATTTTTTTGTATATTCTTTATTAATTCCCAGTCTTGCATTAGAAGACTTTTGTTTGTTTTTACATTTTGATTGTCAAATATATTACCAATTTTATAAAATAAACGAGTAAATATATTTTTGGATTTTTCCATAGATTTTATTATATCAAAATTATATTTTTTTTTCGTGAGTAGATGTAAACTACTTCCGTTAGTGTGAAGTTGCATATTTAAAATACTCGATATTTTGAGTAATGTTTTATGATGAAAAAATGAAATATGTTGTCCATTTTCAGGTGATATATAGTGCCAATTTTCTATATTATCATTTGGTTGTAATTCAGTAGAAAATAAAATATTATCTGATATATTTATAAAGTAATCTATGATACTCATCGGATTTTCAAGATGTTCAAATACCTCAAAGGCTGTTATTAACTCGAACTTTGTATTTGTTTCTAAGTTATTTTTATCAAATATCTGAGAAAATAAATTATCACAATATTTGTCCTCACCATAAAAATTCAATCCTTTATCTCGCATAATTCTTACAAAGAGTCCATAACCACTTCCATAGTCTAAAAAAACTCCATTATTATTGAAGAACTTAAGAATTATTCTTTCAACAATTTGTGAAAAATATAGATTACGAGCAACTAATCCTATATCTGTAGATGTAATAGCGTTACTATATGCTTCTTCTAACCAGTGAGGTTCGATAATCTGAACAAATTTACAATTATCACATGAATAGTAGTCTACCTCATATTTGAACATTACCTTTTTATGGAATATAGGTCGTAAATTACTCTGACATATTTGACATTTCATAAGTTTAAATGATTTAATTGATATTTTTTATGGTAGTTTTTTTATAAATTTTGCAGGATTTCCACCATACACATTTAAAGTTTCTACCTTAGATGTTACTACACTTCCTGCCGCAATAATACCACCTTGACAAATTTCTACTCCTTTCATAATAATACTATTAAATCCTACCCAAACATTATCGTGGATTCTTATATCTTTTTTGACGACCACATCCCAATTTACATTTTCTTTTTTCAACAGGTTCTCCATGTCTTTCATGCGATCAATATACGAAGTTGAGTGTGAGTTATGGTCTATAACGGTGCATCCCCAAGCAAACATAACATATTTTCCAATCTCTATTTTAGATGCACAAATCAACGAAGTATTAGGTCCTATATAAGTGTTATCGTCAATGAATACACTTCCAATTTTTGTTTCTATTACAATAGAACCATGTATTATACAGTTAGAACCTATTTTAATATAGAGTTGTCCTTCTTTTGGATCACGTATATCTATATTTAAATTCGTTATATCTGTTTTTTCTCCTATTGATATCCATCCTTTTTTGATGTAATATGCTTGTTGTTTAATTTTTTCAAACCTACCTGTAGGATCTTTAATTTTTTGAATAAAATATTTTATTAAGTTTATCATAAATAATAGAAGTACTTACATATATTGAGTTATAAAATTCTGTTAAAGTCAATTACAATAATTTTATGGGGTGTTGATTAAACACATACTTAATTAAGATAATATATTTTTTAAATGATTAAAAATATTATTTCTATACATTTGCATACTATGGTTTTCATTGACATATTTATATGTTTTTTCAGATTTAGTTCTTATTTCATTTGTAGTTAATTCTAAAGATAAATTAATTAGAACTTCAAAAGAATGTTCAGTAATTTCATCAGTAACGAAACCAAATTCTTCTACATCTAAACCACAATTTAAGGAAACAATAGGAATTAAACCACCATTGCCCATCGCAGTTACTACTGAGGCACATCCTCCTTCTCCTATAGATGGAAATATTGTAAAAGCACAATTATCTAAAATTGATTTAAAATCTTGTGAATTTATGTCTATAAAACCGTGATTTATGATATTTTTTCTATTTGAAAAGACATTATTATAATACTCAAAAAATTCTTTTTCCCAAGAGTTAGCTCCGCAAACGTGTAGATAAATATCTTCTCTCTTTTTAAATATTTCTAATAATATATCTAATCCTTTGTGTACTATTCCATTACTACCAAACCACAAAAAATGATTTTTTGATTTATCAAAGTCTTTTTCACTCAAATTAGGAGAATATGTTTTATGAAACGAGGCAGGCATTGAATAAATTGGATTATCAAAATATTTTTGATAAGTATTTGCAACAAATTTATTCCCTAAATTAATGATAGCATCACTAAAATTATTTTGAAAAATATGTAAGTTTGTAACATATCTTGCAGACCTAAACATATTGATTTTAGTTTTTGAATATACATCTTTTAATCTTTGCATAGATAATTGACTAACCGTAAAACCATGTAGACCTGTCATATACAGTACTTTTTTTGCTTTCAGGGTATTTACATCTTCGTGCATATAAAAATTTTCCAAAGGTTCACCAAACCCAAAAATTAAATCATAAATTTTATAATCAATTGCCATTGTATTGTTCCAATCAATTATATCAACGTTATACCCCAATTTATTTAATGCTTCTGCAATCATAAAACATTCTGCGTGATTAGTATGTTTATACTCTATCTGTTTAATAAAAGGGTAAGTAATATAACTCAATAAAGCGGTCTTACTATACTTTGTCTTAAAATAATTTTTTACAAGTTTAAGTTTTTTAGGTGGATTTAGTATCTTATTTTTTATAATTCGTAACTTGCTTTTAAACGGGCTTATCCTTTTGCTAAGATTATATCTTATTTTTTGATATAATGTTGGTTTCATTTTATCCCCTTTTACAATACTATCAATTGCAATTTTATCTAAAAATTCATTTACTTTAATGTTATCTTTTGTTTTTAGACTTGATAAATTTCTAATAGATTTTGTGGGCATATTTAAAAAGGGAGATGTATCTTGATGGGCGTGCGCGCCATTATACCCCAAGTTAGAAATTAAATTATTGATAGAAACGATTGATATTTTATCATTTTTTATAAACGAATAAAACCATTTTGTGTCCCAAGTATCTAAATCTCCTGAGATAGAATTTTGTATCATATTAGACATTGCCTCCGCAAAATACGGATTTTTATATCTTCTTGAGATATTACTTCTATCTATTTCTTTGATATTATTTTCCATCAAAGCCCAACGATTTTTCCAAGTTGCCCACCCCCAAATGCTACATAAGTCAGAATAATAATAATCTAAATCAATATCTTTTTTATCTTTTTTTCCAAATAAATAATTTGTACCTGATATCATCATAATTTTTTGATTTTCTTTATATCTCTCTAAAAGACTTTCACAAAAACCAAAAAAACTCAAATCAGGTAAAGTATCATCTTCTAAAATAATGCCTTGTTCTACATTCTCAAAAAACCAAGTAATGGCTTCACTAACCGCTACACCACAACCCAAATTTTGTTCTCTAAACAAGGTTTTTACTTCACATTCCCAATCAATATTCTCTAAAATATATTTCCTGACTGCTTCTACTTTTTCTTTTTCACCTTCTTTTTCTGGTCGCGCACCATCAGCACCAATAAATAATTGACGTGGTTGGATTTCACGAATTTTAGCAAAAACTTGTTTGGTAGTATCTAAACGATTGAATACAAGGAATAAAATAGGAGTATTGAGCATTTATATTTGTGTATTGATATAATGATTAAATTTTATCTTAATAGTATTTTTTACATCTTGCCAATCAATATTTTCAAATAATATAGGTTGAGGTTGATTTTCAGCATCTTCAAAATAAGTAATAGATTTTAGGAGTTGCATACTATTAGATGTTTCAAATTTTTGTGTATAAAAGTAAATTAAAGTGTGTAATTCATAATATTTTAAGGCTTCATATAGATCATAAAAATCCTTTTTAGAACCTCTCCTTTCTATTGCGTTCATTTTAAAAGCCATAGTATCATCTACACTAAAAAAACGAATACTATCAATTATTTCGAATGGTTTTAAATATTTTTTCTTGGGTGCAATTATTTCTACCTTAACATCATCAATGAAAATTCTAATTGTTTGTTTTTCTTTAATATCTATTACACAATTTGAAAAATATGATTCCAAAGCATCAATCACTAATTCTTCATTAAAATTAATATTAGAGAATAAATCAATATCTTCCGATTTTCTATGTCCCCATCTAAGAGATAAAGAAGTACCGCACAATAATGCAAATTCTTTCAATTCATCAACTTGCATTAAATTATTTAATAATTCCAGAGTTGTGGGTTCGACTGTTTCTTTGTGTAACATTTAAAATTATTAGGTTTTAAACTGAATATTTCACAACAAAAATATAATGTTTTATTGCTTAACCAATTCACATCAACGACTTCTTTTGCTATTCTATCTTTACCATAGAAATATATAATTTCTTTTAAATCATCAAACAAACCATATTCTAATACTCTTTGTATTACAAAAAGACTATATTTTTCATAATCAAGAGTAGAAAAACTAACGTCCCAAAAAGCACGTTTTGATATTTTAGGCAAGACTTGTATCATAAGAATAATTATTTTGCATTGCAAAGATAGTGTAAATTTCTTAAAAAAAAAATTTTTTTCAAAAAAATATTTCTGAATGTAAGAAATCAAACCTAAAATTACTTATTTTTGCAACTTAATGATAATTCTTACGTTAAGGACAAAAAACAATGAAATATATTTTTATAATTTTAATTTTTCATTTGATGCCGTTTGTAATCAAATCACAAAATAAAGATTCTCTTCTGATGATACAAAAAATAGAAGAGGCTAAAATTAAATATGACCAAAAAAATATAGAGCAAACCGAAAAATTATTGAACGAAGCCGAAAAATTATTCCCAAAATATACATTAATTTATCAAATAAGAGGTTTATTGTATTATGAAATCGGAAATTATAATCAATCTATCTTGGATTATGACAAAGCCATTGTTTTTTCAACGGATAATAATAAAATTGATGATATTTATTATAAAAGAGCAGTAAGTTATTTTAGATTACAAAATTTTGAAAAAGCAAAACAAGATTTACAAAAAACAATACAAATCAATACAAATCATAAAGAAGCATATATTATAATAGGGGCTATATTTCAAGAGCAAAATCAAGATAAAAAAGCCATAGAAATGTACGAAAAAGCCATACAAATTGATAAAAATTTTGCAATGGCATATTATAATTTGGCGTGTGTGTATGACAATCAAAAAAAAATTAAAAAAGCATTGGATAATATCAATCAAGCCATTGTACATAAACAAAAATATACAGAAGCATATTTGATGAGAATTGAAATTTATTACCAGCAAAAAAAATATGAACTTGCCTTGAAAGATATCGATATGGTTTTGTCGTATTTTCCACAACAATTTCAAAGCCTCGAATGGCAAGCAATGATTTATTGGAAACAAAAACAAAAACAAAAAGCGTGTGAAAGCTGGAAAAAAGCCGCTCAAAATGGCTCAATTGATGCCGAAAATCATATCAAAAAAAATTGTAATTAAAAATTATACAAAAAACAATCATTAGTAATATTAACATAAAACATATAGAAAACTCTTATTCAACTACAAAAAATAGACTTATATACTAAAAAAATATGGAAAATTTATTTATACCCGAAACAAATCGTACTCCTAACGTTCGTTTAGATTCTAAAAATGGTACTTTAGAATTTTCTGGACATAGATGTATGCCCGAAACCTCAATGATATTTTTTGCTCCCGTCAATGATTGGATAAATAAATATATCAAAACAACTACTAACAAAAAAACTGAAATTATTTTTAGACTTGAATATTATAATACTTCTTCGAGCAAAAGTTTTATAGATATTTTTAAAGCCTTAGAAAAATTATCTATTGATGGTAAACAAGTAATTTTAAAATGGTTTTACGAGGAAAAAGATGAAGATATGGAACAAAATGCAGATGATATGAAAGATTCTTTGCGATATATTCAAGTCGAAAAAATTACGTACTCTGAAAACGAATAATAATTGTAACTTATCGCGTAATAATTACGTAAAATAGGAGTAATCACACTAAAAATTGATTACAAAAAAAAATCTATGAAAAATAACTTTTTTTATTTTATACTTGTTAGTATATTTTTCTTAAATATCACTAAAACAAACGCACAAAATATTCAATTTGGCTTACGCGTAGGTATGAATGCGTCTTGGATAGGACAAGCACCCGAAAATGGAAATACTAACGGCACAAATTTTGGTTTTACAGGAGGCGCTTGGGTAAGAATTGCTTTTAGAGACCCCGATGAAAGTGCTTTTTATGTGCAACCTGAACTGTTATATTCTACATTTGGTAGCAAATACACAACCTCTGTTACAACTCCTTTTGGAACATCTGAAAAAAAATCAGTCATCAACTTTAATAATTTTGAATTGCCTATTTTGGCAGGTTATAAAATTATGTTGGGAGAAGAATCAGAAATAAGATTATACGCAGGTCCCGTTTTTGCAAGAGTTAATTCAGCAAAACAAATCGAAACTACTACCATTGTTACGAATGCTATCAATGCAAATACCCCTGCTACCAAAACAACAGGCGAAACAGAAATTGATATTACAGACAAAATGAAAGGGGTATATACGGCAGGTCTGGTCGGAGTAGGTTTTAATATCAAAAAATTTACGATTGATTTGAGGTTTCAAAAAGTATTTACCAATATGTATCAAAACTCAACAGGGGAAGAAAATCGCCCTGCGATGATACAATTGGGCGTTGGATATAGAATTTTTTAATTTATATATCTCTTTCAAAATATTTATTTTTTTGGAAGAGATGTTTTTATTTTTATGATTTTTTATTTTTAATACAAATTTATTATGAAAAAAAATATTATTTTTTATTGTTTATTATTGTTTTCCATTAATAACATATACGCACAATTTGACTTAGAAACAGCCCTTTTATCTTTTGATAAGAAAATACTCAGCGATGCAAACACAGCCAAAAATACTCCTTATCTAACAGAAAAAGAAAAACAAATGATTTTTTATATGAATTTGGTTCGTATGAAACCTGATGTTTTTTTAACAAAAATTATAATTCCTTATACAGACGGGCAAGAACACGAAGGATTGCCTTCTCTAAAAAATGATTTACAAAAAGCCAAAAGTATTCACCCATTGTATCCTCATAAAAATTTGTCCGAAGCTGCAAAATATCACGCAGAAGATATGGGAAAAATAGGAAAAATAGGACATAATTCTTCTAATGGAGATAGTTTTTCAGACAGATTGACTAAGTTTTTGAAAAGCGGGGGAGGAGGTTCGTTGGCAGAAAATTGTGCTTATGGTTCAGAAGACCCTTTGGCAAGTGTTATACAATTATTAATCGACAACAATATTTCCTCAAGAGGACACAGAGTGAGCATATTAAGTTCGACCTATTTTTCAGTAGGCGTATCTATCAAACCACACGCCGAATATAGATTTAACTCTGTGCAAGATTTTTCTTCTTTTAAGCCAGAAATAAAACCCAATGTTGATGTTGATAAAAAAAAAGGAATACAACCGCCTAAAAAAATACAACCTCCTAAGAAAAGGAACTAATTATACATTGCATTTTTCAAAAAAATAACCTATTATTCAAAAAAAATAATAGGTTATTTTTATATATCCCATAAAAATATTTATACCAACATTCTTACAGGTGCTTCTAATAAATCTTTGAAAGTTTTTAAGAAAGCGGCACCAGAAGCCCCATCAACAACTCGATGGTCGCAAGATAATGTTACTTTCATAATATTACCAATTACTAATTGACCATTTTCAACGACTGCGGTTTGTTTGATAGCCCCAATTGCCATAATACAAGCGTCAGGTGGATTGATAATGGCTGTAAATTCATCAATACCAAACATTCCTAAGTTAGAAATAGAAAAAGTATTGCCTGCCCAATCCGCAGGTTGCAATTTTTTAGTTTTTGCTTTTCCTGCCAAATCTTTGGTTTCTGCTGAAATTTGAGAGAGAGATTTTTGGTCTGCAAAACGAATCACAGGCACTAACAATCCATCTTCTACCGCCACCGCTACGCCTATATGCACGTGATGGTTGATTCTAATTTTATCACCTAACCAAGAAGAATTAACTGCGGGATGTTGTTTTAAAGCCATAGCAGTTGCTTTTACGACCATATCATTGAAAGAAATTTTTGAGGTAGCAATTGCGTTCATTTGCTCGCGTGCCGCCATTGCATTATCCATTCTTATTTCCATTGTCAAATAAAAATGAGGAGCAGTAAATTTACTTTCAGCCAAACGTTTAGCAATTGTTTTACGCATTTGCGAAACAGGAATCTCCTCAAAATTTTCTTGTCCTATTTGCACAGAAGAAGAAGACGCTTGCGAAGTTGTTTGTTGAGTAGGAGCAGGGCTTGGCACATAATTATCAATATCACGTTTTATAACTCTGCCACCTTCGCCACTTCCTTGTAATGTTTTTAAATTTATACCTTTTTCTTCGGCTAATTTTTTGGCTAATGGTGAAATTTTCATTCTTCCATTTTCTTGACTTGATGTCGAAACTTCTACTTTGTTTGGTGTAGGAGTTATCTGAGTGTTTGTGTTTTCTGTGGTTAGAGTGCTTTGTGGAGTGGTTTTGTTGCCACTTTTAAAAACTTCAATCAGTGTTTTATAATCCGCATCAGGTTCTCCAATCACACATAATAAGTCATCAACTTTTACGCTACTTCCTTTTTCGCCTGCAATATACAACAAAGTCCCTTTTTCATAAGACTCAAATTCCATTGTTGCTTTATCGGTTTCGATTTCCAATAGTAATTCGTTATTTTTAACGCTATCACCTACTTTTTTATGCCAAGCCGCAATAACTCCTTCCACCATTGTGTCGCTCATTTTTGGCATCTGAATTATTTTTGCTTTGATATTTGAACTATTGGCAATAGGAATGGGGGCAGGAATTTCTTTTATTTCTTCTTTGACTACACTTATTGGTGTAGAAATAGGAGTGTTACTATTTGATAATAAAGCCGAAAAATCCTCACCTGCTTTTCCTACAATAGCAATCAAACCATCAACAACTATGGTTGATTTTTCAGGGACTTGGTATAAAATTACGCCAGAAACATTTTCCTCATATTCCATGGTTGCTTTATCAGTTTCTATTTCAGCAATTATACAGTCGCCGGGTTTTATAGTATCGCCAATTTTTTTGAGCCAAGAAGCAATTACGCCTTCTGTCATTGTGTCGCTCATTTTTGGCATTAGAATTTTAGTAGCCATATTTTAATAACTCTTTGCTAATATTTATTAAATATTTTTATTTTATTGTTCAAACTTTGATTATTTTCAAAAAACATTCAAAAGTAAGTGTTTTTTTGAATTAAACAAAAAAAATAAAAATATTTTTTTTATAATTTTTAATTTTTTTACGATTGATTGTTTTTTACAACATGAGTGCCATTATAAAAAATTGAATTATATTGCGTATTTTTGTATTCGAATATAAAAACTACCCAATACAATGCTTCAATTATCGCTAATCTG
>RDXZ01000070.1 GCA_004293265.1 Bacteroidota bacterium
GCGAAATCACCTTTTCCCTCTCTCAAAGTGGAGAGAGGGCAGGGAGTGAGGCTTAAAAAAACAATTTCGCAGGAAGTCTAATATACAAAATTTTTACACGAACAAAATATATGACAAAAACAACATTATTAGAACTAAAATGGATTGAAATAACTGAAATTTCAATCATTGCCCAAAAAATTATCGAAAAATTAGAAAAATTTACGCGTGTATGGGTATGGGAAGGTACATTGGGAGCAGGAAAAACTACTTTAATTAAAGAAATTTGTAAGCAATTAGAAGTTATTGACAATGTACAAAGCCCAAGTTTTTCTTTAATCAACGAATATCGAACTAAAAATAAAGAAAAAATTTTTCATATCGATTGTTATAGAATCAATCACGAAGAAGAATTATTTGATATTGGTTTTGAGGAATATTTATTTAGCCAACAATTATGTATGGTGGAATGGGGAACAAAATTTATAGACATATTACCACAAAAATATATTTTATTTGAAATAAAAACAGAAAAAAACCAAAGAATTTTATCTATTTCTGAAATCAATCAATAATTTTTTTAGAAAATTTAGTTCTTATTTTGGTGCAAGTGTGGATACTTTCACGAGATACTTACTTGCCAAGCGTCCATACTTGCATCAAAATAACCTAAATAGTTACAAAAATAGTATAAAATTTAGTAGAACTAATTTTTTATTACCAAATAATAGAAAAACATAGATTTTATTTTTTTATTTTTAAGAATATATTTATATTTGTAAAAATATTTTTTCATTATCAATTTATATCAAAATGGTTTACAAATCACAAAATCCTTTTTCTTTTGGTTTGTCGTTAGTACAAAACAAAAAAAATTTATATGGTTATATCAATACAAAAGGCGAAGAAGTCATCGCTTGTCAATATAAATACGCCTCTAATTTTTATAATGGAGTCGTCATCGTAGGAAATAAGAACAAAAAAGGAATTATTAACACAGAAGGAAAAATTATTTTTCCTTTGGAATATGAAGATATACATTTTACTTTTTTTAATACCGTCATACTCACGACTACCAAAGGAAAAATGGGTGCGGCAAACATCTCAGGAGAATGGTTTATCACGCCCAATCACGACCAAATCATAGAAGTAGGAAAATGTTTGTGGGCTATCCAAGCAAACAACGCTCATTTATATATTCTGAACAGAGAAAATTTACTAAAAAGTGAAAAAAGAAAATATAAAAATTTCTCTGAAGCAGAAAATTTTATAATCATTACAGATACTAAAAATAAAGACGGATTATTAGATGCAGAAGGCAATATTTTAGTAGAATGTATCTATCCTTCTTTGGTTTTTTTTGGAAATGATGACAATAATAATGCGTATTTTGTAGCCAAACAAAAAAATAAATTAGGTTTGATAAATCAAAATGGTCATCTAATTATTCCTTTTGAATATGCTTATATTACGCAAAGCGATAAAAAAACGTGTATTTTGGTAGGCAAAGGAAAAACAGGTAATGAACTTTTTGGCGTGATTGATTTTCAAAATAATATACTTATTCCATTGATTTACAATAGCATAGGAGATTTTTTAGAAGATACTTTTTGGGCAATTGAAAATATTAGACATAACAATGAACTTGAGTCTGAGTATTCTATTATTAATCTGAAAAATAAAAATTTAATACAAAATCTCAAGGAGATTGCATTGCTTACGCCTGAAATAGCTATGTTTAAAAGAAAAAAAGTAGGATTGATACACCCAAAAACTTTTGAAATTATTTTAAAAGAAACTTATAATGAAATTAGTTTTGCTGTGCAAGACGATGCTGATAAGGTTTTTTTATATATCAAAAAAAATAATTATTATGGTATAATGATAGCAGAAACACAAACAGAAATTCTGTCTTGTGTTTATTTGAATATTATGGTCAATAGTGATTTTACTTTCATTGTCCAAAATAAAAATAAAAAATTTGGTATTGTAGATAATAAAAATAACATTGTTTTGGCTTGTGAATATGAAGATTTATTTGAATTACGTTCAGAACAAGAAGGTGATTTTATAATATTTGCCGCCAAAAAAGATAAATATTCAGGAGTAATTGATAGTAAAAGTAATATAATTTTACCTTTTGAATATGATGAAATTTTATATGTTGATTGGAATGAAAGAAAAATTGAAGCCTTAAAAGGAAAATGGATTAAAAATCCATATAAAATGATTAAAAATCCAAGTACCGAACTCGAAACAACCGAAATATTAAAAGATAATTTAGAAGTTTTTCAAGATGAAAAAACAGAATTATTTGGTTTTCAAAACGATAAAAAACAAATCGTTTTACCTGCTATTTATCAATATGTTTGGGGAGAATTTTGTGGTGGTTTTTGTGTCGTAGGAGAAGTCAAAAAAGCAGGAGAATATTATAAAATGGGACTTATCAACACAGAAGGTACTTTAATTGTGCCTTATCAATACAATTCATTGGAATATTTAAGCGAAAATTTATTTGTTTTTCAAGATAAAAAAGAAAAATTTGGCGTGTTAGAAGTTCAAAAAAATAAAGAATATAGAGAACTTGTTACTGCCAAATACGATTATGTTAGAATACATCAAGGATATTGTTTGGCGGCTTTTAAAAAACAAGAAAAAAGTTGTATTGAAGTCATTTACAAAGATAAAAAAACGCAAAGTAATATCATTTCTAAGACTATTATAGCTGAATTCCATTACGAATTGGGTGATATGGGTGTAAAAATCAAAAATCAAGAAGAATATTGGGGCTTTATGAATTTGGAAGGGAAAATAATCGTTCCTTGTGAATATCAAGAAATACATAATGAATTTTCAGAAGGTTTAATTGGTGTTATGTCTAACGGATATTGGGGTTTTGCAGATGAAAACAATCATTTACAAATTCCTTGTGAGTATGTTCATGAAGTAACTCCTTTTGAAAAAGGAAAAGCATTTGTGTATGATTATGTTGTAAAAGATTTTTAGTTGCTTTTTTTTGTGATATGGTAGTGATGTTAATGTTTTGTTTTGTCCTGCTGAACGAAGTGAAGCAACTCAAAAAGACAAAACATTACATTTGTAGCACTACCTAAACCTTAATAGCACCTAAAAACTAAACCAAAAAGAATATTAAAAAAATAAAAATGAAAGTAATTTTGTTTTTATCTAAAAAAAAATTACTTTTGCACAAAATTTATAGGGCATTAATTCATTTATGAAAAAATATACAATACTTGGTAATAATGACACACGTTCTGGGTTTGGTGCGGGGCTATTGGAAGCAGGCAAAAAAAATCCAAATGTAGTGGCGTTGTGTGCTGACCTCACAGGTTCGTTAAAAATGGACGCTTTTGCAAAAGAATTTCCCAATCGTTTTTTTCAGGTTGGTATTGCGGAGGCAAATATGATAGGTTTGGCAGCAGGAATGACCATCAATGGAAAAATTCCTTTTACAGGAACTTTTGCTAATTTTTCAACAGGTAGAGTATATGACCAAATTCGCCAATCTATTGCTTATTCGGACAAAAATGTGAAAATTTGTGCCTCTCACGCTGGGCTGACCTTAGGAGAAGACGGAGCAACACACCAAATTTTAGAAGATATTGGTATGATGAAAATGCTTCCTAATATGACTGTGATTAATCCTTGTGATTATAACCAAACCAAACAAGCAACATTGGCTATTGTAGATTATCCTCACCCCGTTTATTTGCGTTTTGGACGACCAAAAATTCCTATTTTTATTCCTGAAAATATGCCTTTTGAAATCGGAAAAGCTATTGTTTTGAACGAAGGAACTGACGTGAGTATTTTTGCTACAGGGCATTTGGTTTGGGAAGCGTTGTTAGCGTGTGAAATACTTGAAAATGAAGGAATTAGTGCAGAAATTATTAATATTCATACCATAAAACCTTTGGATAATGAAGCGGTTTTAAATTCTGTTATCAAAACAAATTGTGCTGTGAGTGCGGAAGAACATCAATTGAATGGCGGTTTGGGAGATAGTATCGCACAACTATTGGCACGTAATTTACCAAAGCCTTTGGAAATGGTTGGAGTAAATGATAGCTTTGGAGAAAGTGGAAAACCAGAAGATTTAATGAAAAAATACGGCTTGACAGCAGAGAAAATCGTTGAAAAAGCAAAAAATTCTATTAAAAGAAAAAAATAATTACCAATATTTGAAACTTTTTTATATGTTTTCGTGTTATAAAAGTAATACGTAAAAAGTTATGAAAAAAAAATATTTTTTTTGATTACATAATAATCATTTTGCGTATATACAAAAAAATGATGGTTGAGAGAAAAAAAGTTGAGATTGTTGTAGAATCTTTAAAACTAAATAGAATTATTTTTGAACTTGAAGAAATTGGAGTACCAGGATTTACTATTGTAGGTAATATCTCAGGAAAGGGAGTAAATGGTTCAGTTGATCATAATAGAAAAGTAAAAGTATTTGAAAATACCTATATTTTTACCGTTTGTACTGCCGAACAAGCAGACAAAATAGTGGAATATATGCAAGGCGTTTTACAATATTTTTCTGGTACTTGCTTTGTATCTAACGTGCAATTGCTTGATGTACCCTCAAGAAACAAACAGCCTCGATAGTTTTTATCGAGTATTTATACTGTAAAAGAACTCTTTTTTTAGATTTGTAGATTCGATTAGGAGTCAAGATTTTCTTGGCTCTTAATTTTTTTTGTCTTATTTTTATTTTGATAATATTTACAAAATTCACTTATACCACATTCCTCGCACTTAGGCGTACGTGCCACACACGTATATCGCCCATGCAAAATCAACCAATGATGTGCTTTTGGAATAATCACATCGGGAATATATTTGACTAATTTTTTTTCAACCAACAAAGGTGTTTTGTCTTTCATATCCACCAAACCCATGCGGCGAGAAACACGAAAAACGTGTGTATCAACTGCCATAGTGGCTTGATTAAAAATAACAGACGCGATTACATTTGCAGTTTTTCGTCCTACGCCGGGTAATTTTTGTAATAATTCGATGTCGTTTGGAATTTCACTATTGAAATCATCTGTTAGCATTTTTCCTAATCCTATCAAATGTTTTGTTTTATTTTGTGGATAAGAAATGCTTTTGATATATGGAAATAAAATTTCAAAAGTGGTACTTCCTAAGTCGTTTGGCGTTGGAAAATCTGCAAAAAGTTTTGGAGTTACTAAATTAACGCGTTTGTCCGTACATTGTGCAGACAAAACGACTGCTATCAACAATTGAAAAGGATTTGAA
The DNA here is from genome assembly GCA_004293265.1 of Bacteroidota bacterium. GTDB lineage: Bacteria > Bacteroidota > Bacteroidia > Cytophagales > Microscillaceae > RDXZ01. Next base: position 5,269 of record RDXZ01000070.1, read on the forward strand.
TAATTAAGTTCTGTTTCGGGAGATGGCATTGTTTGTTCAAAATAATTGATGATATTTTGATACAATTCTTTTTTTTTCATTATTCTTTTTTGTCAAATATGAAGTATTTTTTGCTGTTGCCTTGTGTGTTTATTGGCAACAGCAAAAAATTATATTATTTCTTTTTATCTTTATCTTCTAAAAAAATTCCGACAGATTGCACGCCATTTAAAATTTCGGTAGCTGCCATGTTGTGTGTAATTTCGATTTTGTAATCTCCTTTTTCAGCAAATTTAATTGTTTCTTCCAAAGGTTTGTCGACATCTGCAATATCTCCCATCACACTTCCGTCTATTCCTTTTTCGTTTCTGATAATTACATCATAACTTTTTGTTAATTCAACTTTTCCTGAGGGAGCGGTCATTTTTAGGTTGATTTTGATGCTACTATGCGTTACAGAAGCCAAAAATCTTAAACTTGTACCCAACAAATAATTTTTATTATTGTCTGCGATAGGCATTTTGTAATCTAAAACTTTATTTTTTTCCCATTGAAATTTTGCTAATTCTTGGAATTGTTTATAGATTTTATTATCATTACAGGCAGTCATTAAAAATATAAAGACTAAAAAAAGAAAGTTTTTTTTGATATTCATCACCAATTTTGAGTTAAATTAAAAATATTTTTGTTTAAATTATAGAAAGTATTTTGAAATATAGCAACACTATTATAAGCAATTTATTAAGAAAAATAATAATAAATTACTCCTGTGTTTTCTACTTCATCAAGTTTAATTTCACATTTTCCTTGTTTTAATAAATTTTCTAATTTTTCTTTGGCTTGATTTTCTGAAAGTGTTGTTTGAGTAATTACATCTTTGACAGAAAGCCTTCCACCCAAACGCCCCGCAAGACGCATCAAAGTTTCATCATTCATTTTGAAACCTTCGCCACTTTTTGCTTTGATTGCGTTAATAATTTTTTCATCTTTATTAGCAATCATTTTACTTCTTGATTGTTTGACAATAAAATAAATTACTAACACAACAGCGGCATAACCAATAGTTTCAATCATAATAATATATTTTTTATTTTTATTTTTTGGCAAAATTAAGACTTTTTTTGGAAAAAATATAAATTTAACAAATTTATTTTTAATTTATTTTTAATAAATCTATAAAAATATTTATATTTGCAAAAAAAACAAAATTGATAAATTTGATATGAGTACAATAAATGGAAAAATTGTTTTAATCACAGGCGGTGCTAACGGAATTGGAAAAATAATGGGTGAAAAATGCTTACAAGAAGGAGCAAAAGCCTTAGTAATTTGGGATATTAATCAAATAAATTTGGACAAAACTACTGCTGAATTGAAAGCAAAAAACTACAATGTATATCCTTATAATGTAGATGTTTCTGATGCAAAAGATATTCAAGAAAATGCCAATCGTGTTTTAAATGAAGTCGGAGTGGTTGATATTTTGATAAATAATGCAGGAATTGTTGTCGGAAAAATGTTCAAAGAACACACAAGCCGCGAAGTACAAAAAACCTTAGATATTAATATTGGGGGCGTAATGAATGTAACTTTGTCTTTCTTAAATCCGATGATTTTGAAAGGTGAAGGGCATATTGTCAATATTGCTTCGGCTTCAAGTTATACTCCTAATCCAAAAATGTCTGTATATGCCGCTTCTAAATGGGCAGTTTTGGGCTGGTCAGAATCTTTGCGTTTGGAACTAAAAGCTGAAAAAGGTAACTTACGTGTTTCGACTATTTTACCGGGCTATATTGATACAGGAATGTTCAAAGGCGTAAAACAACCTTTATTAACTCCTGTTTTACAACCTGAATACATTGCTCAAAAAATCGTAAATGCTATTAAATATAACAAAGTTTTGGTACAATCGCCTTGGACTGTGCGTTTAGTGCCTATGTTACGTGGTATTTTACCTTTGAGTTGGTATGATTTTGTGGCTCGAAATATTTTTGGAGTATATGGCACGATGAGTGATTTTGTCGGTCGCCCCAAAGAAGAAGCAGTACCAGAAAAAGAAACAGCAAAAATCAATTAGGAAATAAAAAATGATTTAATTAATTTGGTTCTTAGAAAATTTATACAGAAAACTATCACAAGAAGCACGCGGATAACGCAGATTTTATGGATTAAAACGGATTTTTTTATTTTTATAAAAATTTTATTTGTATAAATGTTAGAAGAAGTATATTTATTCAGGAGTTTTAAGTTTATTAAAATTATTTTTTATATTTCCTATCGAAGTATTTTTAGTATAAAATATTGGTATTTATTTAGTTCAATTTACCCCAGCGGGGTAATATCTTTGTAGCAATAAAAAATATATGATTTAACTCCGTAGGAGTGGTATCTCAAAATTTATTCTATTCACAAAACATTATTTATATCACTCCTACGGAGTTTTTATTTATTTTTTTGTTTCTACAAAGATAACACGCCTACGGCGTTTAATTGTAACATAATCAAACCAAAAAATATCAATCACTTGTAACAAGTAGCGTTATAAAAAAGAAATGAAACGTATCTTTTTTATAAAGATATTTTGTTCAAATACTTGTAATTTAATAGAATTTTACATAACTTTGCCTAATAAAAAATATAAATTATAAAAATTTATGAGTGAACTTGAAACTGTTGAATTTTGGGAAAACCATTACTTAGACCATATAGAATTTACTTTAAAACAAGACATTCTAAAAATGCTTGATGGTTTAAAATCAAAAGATAAAATTAAAGAGGATTGGACAAATATTTTTAAACAAAGTGCAGATAAAAATTCTGACTTCTCACGTGGGGCAGAAAGAATTTATTATTGGTGGCTATTTAACAAATTTGGCATTCCAAATTCTTCTCCAATAGGTGCTGATATGTTCTTTGAAACCCAAAATGCCTTTGTTCACATTGACGTAAAAACGGCAAAATTAGATAATATGTCTGATTTTAAAGGAAAAATTCCTGTGGGTTGTAATCAAACCAGTTACAAAAGTGATTTACATAACTATGAAGTAAATTTACCTACACACTACTCTCATCAAAATAAAATATGTTTGACTTATTTTATCAATATAATTTATAAAATTGAGAATGATAATATTGAAATAGGTGGTATTTACGTTATCTGTGTTCCAAATGGCAAACTTTTTCAACACTATGGTGCTAAAATTATTGGTAGTGGAAAATCAGGTTATATAAGAAAAGGATTTAGATATATTTATTCAAATAGCCCTCATTTTGAATTATTAGCTGCAAAACCTCTTAGAATAAGACGTATATTTTTAGCAGATGATTTAATTTCAAAAGAATTTGATTTAATAAAAGTAAAAATAAATAATTAAAATGAAATATAAAATAATCAATTCAGGTGTTTCAAGTTTATTAAAATTGATTTTTATATTTCCTACCAAAGTATTTTTAGGTTCGTCTAACATTTATACAGATAAAATTTTATAAAAATAAAATCTGTTTTAATCCGTAAAATCCGTGTGCTTTCTGCGATATTTTTTCGCATAAAATTTAGCAGAAGATGTTTTTAATATAAAACATTATAAATCAATTTGTTTTAATCAATTCTTATATCAATAAATTATATATTTGATATTTCAAGTGATTGATAATCAATTACTTATATTTTGTAAAAAATGTATTAAATAAAATGAAAATAGTATCTATTAAAAATTTGGCGGTTAGTTATGGCGAAAAAAACGTATTAGAAAATATCACATTAGATATTTCTGAAGGCGTTTTGTGTGGCATTGTTGGAATGAACGGCTCTGGAAAAACAACACTTTTAAAATCTATTTTAGAACTTGTAAAAATAAAAAGCGGAGAAATTAGAATTTTTGATAATGTTTTAAAAAATGTTAGACAAAAAATTGCCTATATTCCACAAAGAGCAACTATAGATTGGGATTTTCCTGCTATGGTGGAAGAGGTAGTAATGATGGGCAGAATAAATCCAAAAAATTTATTTTCAAAACCAAACAAAAACGACAAAGAAATTGTCCGAAAAACATTAGAACAAGTGGGATTGATAAATTTTACAAATAGACAAATTTCCGAACTTTCTGGCGGACAACAACAACGCGTTTTTTTGGCACGCGCACTCGCACAAGAAGCCGAATTATATTTGTTTGATGAGCCTTTTGCAGGCATCGATAAAGCAACCGAAGATGATATAATATTGATTTTGAAGGCTTTACAAAAAGAAGGAAAGACAATTATTATCATTCATCACGACTTAAATTCTATCAAAGACTATTTCAATGAATTGATTTTATTGAACAAAACTTTGGTGGCTTATGGAAAAACAGAGGATATTTTTAACAAAAAAAACTTGGAAACTACCTACAATGGACGTTTGCCAATGTTTTTTTAAACCCCAAAAACTTACCGCAAAGTATCAATCAATCCACTTCCTAAACTCATAAATATAAAAGTCCAAAAACTTTCTTGTTTGCGTTTGAAGTCAATTTCGCCATATTTGGGGTGTTTTTTATACATATTATTTCTATTTTTAATAATCAAATTTGCCAAAAGATTTTTAAGCCCTTGTTTTTTTTTATGATTTTGTGGCTTCAAAAATTGTATTCTTAACTGCTTATAACCTGCCAACAAAATTCCTTTGGCTTGTCTATCTTTCATTTCGAGGTGATAATTTGCTCCTTGAATAATGCCTTTTTTGAGCCTGATATGATAGTTTGGCTCTAATAATTGATTAAAATGAACTGCTGACATACTTCCTAATTCACCCGAAGCCTCACATTCTAATACTTTTTGGTTCAAAAAAATATCCATTTCCATTGTCATTTTTCCTTCGCCCATCACACGCGCCTCCGCAACAATTTTGGTTTTTGTAGTTGTATCTAAATTACTTAATTTTTTGATTTTTCCATTAAAATCTGATAAAAATATTTCCCCTGCTTCCTCCAAACCTTTAGTAACTTGCTCGCTATATTTCAAATAACTATTTTTCATTTCGAGGCTGTCTATTGTCAAGGGAGTTTTGATAAGTTGAAATAAATCATTGAGCATCAATCTTTTATAAGTTGGTTTTCCCCAGCGTTTGTCTTTAAACAAAAGGGCATTAATAGTTGAGAATTGAATAAAAGAAGCCTTAAAAATATTTTCTTTTTTAAATAATTCATAGTCAATATTTTCTGTTTTGATGTGATGAATGGTTAGATTGGGCGAAGTATTTTTGCCTTTTTTTACCCATGTATAAAAATGCTCATCAAAACGGGTTTGTAAATCTACACTATCAAGCATTAAATTTTTCTTTTTTGTATCTAATTCAATTTTTTTGATTTGTATTTTTAATAAATTTTCATCTAAAAAGCTCAAATAATTTTCTGCTTTTATATTCATATTTTTCCAACAATGGCGCAAATTTGCATTAGATTCCCAAACAATTTTTTCAATTTCTCCCTCAATATTTTCTAATTGATAAGGAACTTTCAAAGGTTCATAATCTGTTTTTTTTTCTTGTAAAAATTGTATTTTTCCTTGTTTACAATACAATCGATTGATGGTCAATAATTTTGATAATTTTGGTAATTTTACAGCAGAATTTTCATCTTTGATAGTTGAATATCCTTTAAAAACAGGTTTTTCGATGATTAAATCATAAATTAGATACTCTTTTCCAAAAATCCATTTTCTAAAATCATTAGATAAAATTTGTACTTTTTCTATGTTTCCATTCCAAGTTGTTGTGTATGTTTTTTCTTTCAAAGGTCGAATAAATACGTTTTTTATGACCAAAATTGAGTCTGTAAGTTGTGTTTCTAATTGTTTAAATCCAACTTGATAACTGCTATCAGGTAAATAAAAATTATAATTTTCTAATTTGAGTTGTAGTTTTTTTGCTTCTATCAAATTTCTTTCTTTACTAATTTTTAAACCTTCTGCTAATATTTGAAAAGGCTCAATGGTATGTTTTGAAATTTTCCCTTGTATTTTTTGTTGTTCATATTTTAAAATTCCATCTTTGATTTCAAAGGCAGAAACATCAATTTTGATAGGCAAAGTTTGTAATACTTGTGTTAAATCTTTATTGATTTCTTTGGAACTTATGGTTTTGGAATCATCAAAAAAGAAATAAAAAGAAGGTTTTAAAATTTGTACTTTTTTAAGAAATAAAGTTTGTTCAAAAATCCATTTTTCAGCATCTAAAGTATTGGTAATAAAAGAAGTAACAGAAATTTCTGCATATAGTTTAGGTTGGTTTTCTAATTCAAAAAAACTTTTTTTATTGAGTTTTGGACGAATTAAAATCTTACCTGTACGCAACGTAGAATCGTATAAATTTGTATATAAATCATTGATATTCAATTCATAAATTTGATTTTTTTCTATAAATTTATAGTTTTGTAAAGATGCAATCAAAGATGTTTTTGTGTCATAAAAAAATGCTTTTGTCGAATCTTTGTTATATTTTGTGGCTTTTCCGATATGAATTTGAGGAATGACAAAGTTCATATTTTTTAAAGTATGTATCCCTTTTTTTTGTGCAATATTAAAGTTGCCATTAGTAAGTGTAAATTTATCAATTTTGATAAAAAATGGAATATTTTTAAGCAATTCATATATATCAAAGGGCTTTTCTTTGCCTACGTGGATAGTTTCTAAATCAAAAACGGGATTATCAACCTCAATATGTTGAGCATATAATTCTTTTTTTTTCCAAAGTCTAATCAAATCAAGTCCGTCAATTTTAATATTTTTTATAGGTGTAATTTTTTTGAATAACTCATTATTTTCTTTTGGAATAATTTGTATTTTTTCAAGATTTATCCATTTATTTTTTTGTTCTATTTTTCCATTTTCGATGGCAATTTCTAATTTTGATTGTTGAGAATCAAACATATATTCTTTGAAATAAATAGATGTATTATTGGCATCAAAATTAACAAAAAAACTTTCATTTTTTTCTTTTTTGATGGTTAATTGTGCTATGTTTGTGTCAAATTTTTTAATAAAATGTTGTTCTTTTTTTTGCTCTTTTGTATTTTCTATGTATTGCAAGCTACCATTTTGTATGGTTATATTTTTCACAAAAACGTCTATTTTTGATTGATTTTCTGCACTTTTCCAAATATTTTCAATTATATTTTTATCAATTTTAAAATTAAAATTTGGCTTTTGCACGACAATATTTTCAACATAAATTGATTTTTTTTTGATGAGCGTTTCCCAATCTACGCCTTCTATGGCAATATTTTTTATATTTGTATTGGTTTGAAAATATTTTTTTTGTAAATTATTAACAGAAAAAATACTACAATCAGTTAAAAAAATATTTTTATCTTTCGAATTTATTTTTCCAAATGCTGTAAAAATTCGATATTGGCTATCGTAAGTAAAATGTTGATAGCTTTTAAAATTGATGTCAAAATCGTTACAACTAAATTTTTTAGATGAATCAAATAATGGTTTTTTAACTTTTAAACTCATATTTTCAAAACTATGCGAGCCTGCATTTTTTTCACTCGAAAAAACAGAAAAATTAGGATTTATCTTCAAAAAAATAGTAGGAAAAAAAATACTATCTGCTTCAAAAACTTGTTTTTCTATCATTTTTTCAAGATGATAATGATAAATTTTTCCACTTTTGGCTTCGCAAATAATTTGTAAATTTTGTTGGATATTTTTTTGTAAAGGCTGAAAAATCAATCTTTCAAAATGTAAGTTTTTATTATCAAAAGTAATATTTTGTAGTTTTATTTTATTTTGATTATCCAAACTAATGCCATCAATGATATGAATATTAGCCAAAAAATCAGGTATTTTTATTTTTTTTTCGGGTACAAAATGAATATTTTTGATGCTTAAATTTATTTTTTGTAATTTTTGTTTGAGATAATTTTTTCGTAAATTTACCATATTTAATGTAAGATTACTATTTTTTATCTGAATATTTTTGATATAAAATTCTGTTTTTAATATTTTTTTGATATTAAAATTTGGATTTTCGTGATGATATGCTTGTTGAATATTATTTTCAGCCTCTTCAATAATAATATCGTCCAAACTAATTTTATTTTGAAAAATATATTCCCACCAATACCAACGAATAATCGATAGTTTTGGAATTTTAATTGAAATTTGATTGATTTTTAATCTTTGTTCGTTTGTAAGATTTTTCCATTTTTTGTCATTTTTTTCTATACTCAAATTATACATATAAAAAGAAGTTTCGACTAATTTACTTTCAAATTTTTCAATTTTACAAATAAAAATATGATTAGTAGCGGCTGAAATTCTGTTTTCTATGGTTTTGTGTAGATAAGGCGTAAAATAGTAATGAAACCAATATAAACTAACAAATATCAATAAAAATAAACAAAGAAAGACTACCAAAATCCAATTTTTTTTCTGTTTTTTAGATTTTTTAGGTAAAATTTTTGTTATATTTTTGGGTTCAGATGACATAAAGTTTGTGAGTAATATACAAAAATATTGACCAAAAAATATTTTTTGAGTGTGTAGAACACAAAAAATTAGTTTTATTTTTGAATTGCAAATGTAAAAAAAGTTTATATTATTCGCAAATTTTTGATTTATTTTTATGTTAAAAAAAAATTTTTTTTATTTTACGGCTTAGTTTTTAGGGCGATTTAATTTTTTGATAGATTCTTTTTCGATTTGTTGTTCTTTTTCTTTTTGCATTTTTGTTTTATTTTTTTCTTTTTCTTGTCTTTGTTTTTTGAGCAGTTCTGCTCTTTCATCTTCTAATGGATTGGCAAAAATTTTCTTTTTCAAAGTAATATCCAAAAATTCAATTTCCATCACAATCGGCGTATTAGGTGCAATTCCATCACCACCTTGCATTCCGTAAGCGAGATGAGAAGGCACAAAAAACAAGCCAGCGGCTCCTTTTTTCAACAAAAGCATCACTTCATCAAAAATAGGCAAAGTAAATTTGCCTCCGACAGGGTATTCATAATGCCCTCCGTTTGTGTCAGAATTACTAAATTCTTTTCCGTCTAATGTTTTTGCGACATATTTTACGCTTACTAAATCGTCTTTTTTAGCAAATTCGCCTTCATTTTCTTTGGTAATAAGATACCAAATTCCTGAGTATGTTTTTTTAAATGTTTTACCTTTATAGTTTTTAGCAATATGATTGGCTAAAATTGTTTCATTTTCTTTTTTTATTTTGAAAAGAACTGCCTCTTTATCTCTTGTAATTTCTTGGATTGAATGAATTTTGATGGCTTTGATATGTGATTTTATTTTATCGCCTTTTTTTAAAAATTTTGGGAGCGATTTATCTAAGGCTTGGTATTGTTGTTCGGCATCAATCCAAAAAACTGCACTATCGCTTTCGTGCATCACAAGCAACATTTCTTCCATAAAACCTTTGTTCACAAATCGGTGGTCATCAGTATCGAGGTAGCAAATAAATGGCGTATTGTTTGTATAAGTAGAGCGTAATATTGAGTCTTTTTGGGTGCGTGTTTGTATATGAATCTCTACATAATCTTTTTTAACTAATTTTTTTCCTCTTTTTTGAGCAGGAAATATGATATATTTTGCTTCTGCATATCGTCCATTGATTTGCATTTGTAAAGTACTTGCTTGGTTGGGTTGTGCTTTTGTTGTATTGAAAACGAATAATATTAAAATCAATATGGGTAATATTTTTTTCATCTTTTTATCTTCGAACTTTTACTTTTAATTTTTTGAAACTTTATTATTAAACTAAAAAAATATGAAAATATTATATTTAAGGAAGATAAATTAATAATAACATTTTGATGTTTTTTTGAAAAATAAAGCATCAAACAAATTATTTTTTTAAATTACACCATATTTTCAAAAAAAACAAACTAATTTTGCATCAAAATAAAAAACAAAAAAATGAAACAATCTGAAAGAGTTACGGCTGCTAAAAATACATTAGAAATTATCAAAAATGGATTTTACCATAATCAATATCAAGAGCAAATTAAATTAGAAATTGAAATCGAAAATGCTATCAAAAATTCAACTTTATTCAAAGAAAATGAGTTTGAAAATTTGTTTTTAGAAAGAGATAAATTATTTCTTACACAAAATATTGTTCAAACCAATATCAAAGTTACTACCGAAACAACTCTCGAAGCCTGCAAAAGAATCTATGCCAATGATAAAAAAATATTTTGCCTCAATTTTGCCTCCGCTAAAAACGAAGGCGGCGGATTTTTAGGTGGAGCGCAAGCACAAGAAGAAAGTTTGGCACGCTCATCGGCTCTTTATCCTTGTTTGACAAAATTTCATCACGATTTTTATCATTTACATAAAGAACAAAAAAATAGTTATTATACTTCAAATATGATTTTTTCAAGTGATGTACCTGTTTTTAAAGATGATGACGGAATTTTATTGGATAATTTTTATAGCGTATCTTTTTTGACTTCGCCTGCGGTCAATGTTGGTAGCTTGAAACAAAATCAATTATTAAAAAATGATAGTCAAAAATATGATGAGGAAAAATACGAAAAACTAATGTTACAACGTCTGGAAAATCTTTTGACAATTGCTTATGTGTATGGTTATGAAAGTTTGGTTTTAGGGGCTTGGGGCTGTGGAGTTTTTCAAAATGACCCAAAAAAAGTGGCACAATTGTTTGCTTCACTTTTGACTAAAAATAATGCTATCTTCAAAAACCGATTTAAAAATATTGTTTTTGCTATTTATACATCGGGCAACAAAACAGACAATTTAGTTCCTTTTCAACAAACTTTCGGATAAATTTTAAGGTATAATCATAAAAAAAACTGCCTTTTTTGTTCAAAAAAGCAGTTTTTTTATGAAATGAAATATACTATTGTCCTGTGTTTGTTCCTGCCGCACTTACATTTCCTTTGATAGTCAAGGTTAAATTAGGTTCGTTAGAAGAATTGGTTACAACACTCAAAGTTTTTGAAAAAGCACCTGAAGCCTGCGCATTAAATTGTGCTTTTACTTCACCTGTTTTTCCAGGCATAATAAGTTCTCTTGTATAAGAAGGCGTTGTGCAACCACAAGAAGGATTAACCTGAGAAATAATCAAAGGTGCTTTTCCTGTATTTTTTACGGTAAATGTAGTCGTAACAGGTACATTTTGAACTATCGTTCCGAAGTCGTGTGTAGTTTTTGACCATTGTGCGATAGGCGTTTTGCCCGAAGCAACCGGTTTAGTTTGGGCAAAAACAAAAGAAGCCACAAACAAAAAAGTGAAAAGAACAACTAATTTTTTCATAATTACTAAATTTTAAAATGTTTATGAATTACTTAACGATACAAAGGTAAAGTTTGTTTTTTGAATAACCATAAAAAAAACAAAGATTAAGTTAGAATTAACATCAATTTATTTTTTTTATTGAAAATATTTTTTTTATTTTGGTTATATAATCAATTGATAATCAATTTGTTAATATCTAAAAAATATAATTTTTTATCATTTATTTTTTTACTATTTTGTTAATGATATATTAACAACAAATAGACATACAAATTGTTATATCTCAAAAAAATAGAATGATGTTAAACAAATTACGAAGAAAATTATAAACTTCTCGTGCAAGCGTGGACGCTTGCACGAGATACTCACTGGTGCAAGCGTCCACGCTTGCACCAAAACAACCTAAATAGTTACTTATAATCAATAGTAGAAAAAAATAAATGAAAAAAATTATTTATATACATCAATATTTTCGAACTTTTGAAGAAAGTGGGGCTATTCGTTCTTATTATTTGGCAAAAAAATTAGTAGAAAAAAATTGTGAAGTACATATTATTACGGCTCATAATCAAAAAAATTATGTATTAGAAGAAAAAGAAGGTATCAAAATTCATAGATTACCTATTTTTTATGATAATTCGTTAGGAATTTTGGCAAGGATAATATCTTTTCTAAAATTTATGTACCAAAGTTATCGATTGGCTAAAAAATTATTGCCTGCTAATTTGATTTATGCAACTTCTACTCCTTTGAGTGTGGGTTTGGTTGCTTATTTTTTGCGTAAAAAAGTAGATTATATTTTCGAAGTGAGAGATTTATGGCCTGAAGTTCCTGAGAGTTTGGGTATTATTAAAAATAAATTTTTACTAAAAATTATTTATTACTATCAAAAAAAAATTTATCAAAATGCAAAAAAAATCATTGCACTTTCGCCCACAATGAAAGAAGGCATTGAGATTCGCAAAATTGATACAAAAGTTGAGGTCGTTTCTAATTTTTCGGATACAATATTTTTTCAGAAAAATATATCGAAAAATATTCATCATCTCAAAATATTGCTTTACACAGGCACACTTGGATATGCAAATGATTTAATTCAAATGTTAAAAATAGCATTATTTGCTCAAAAAAATCAAAAAAATGAATGGCAATTTTATATCGTTGGTACAGGGGCAGAAAAAGAAAAATTAGTTGATTTTACTAAAAAAAATGAACTCAAAAACGTTATTTTTATTGACTTTGTAGATAAAATAAATATCAAAAATTTGATGCAAAAAGCCACTGCTGTTTATATTTCATTCAGACAAAATAGGGCGTTGGAAGCAAATAGTCCTAATAAATTTTTTGATGCCTTAGCTGCCGCAAAGCCAATTATTACCAATACAAAAGGTTGGATAAAAGATTTGATTGAAGAAAATAAATGCGGTTTTTATATCGATAGTCAAAAACCTGAAGATTTTTTTGCGTGTGATTTGTGGCACAATCCACATCAAGAAGAAATATATGGAAATAATGCTCGAAAATTAGCCGAAAATCAATTTTCTGAAACAATTTTAAGCGAAAAATGGTGGAAAATTATCGAACCTTATTTATAATCAGTTCAAATGATTGGATACAAAACTAATTTGCTTATTTGCCTCAATAAACACAATAAAAATAGCATTTGCGCCAGTGTAGGTGATATTTTTTTTCTGCTGCTGCGGTCAAAACCTCTTTTTTTTCTGTCGCAGTCTTTCCGCCGTTGTTGGTATATCGAAAAGTGCAGTAAAATCTAAATTTATTTTACGATTTTAGTTCTGCACTTTTCGACTACCAACAACTTTTATTTATT
>RDXZ01000001.1 GCA_004293265.1 Bacteroidota bacterium
TACAATTTTATCTATCTCTTCAGGAGAGTGTTTTGTGTGGGCTTGTTCTTTCATTTTATTTATTATTATTTTTTTAATTTGATAACAAAAGCGTCATAGATTTTAGAGAAATCCAATATTTCATATTCTTCACCTATAACGCCAAAGATGATAAAATTATTTTCTAAGTCTGACAAATTATTTTTGATAATTCTTTGATAAAGTTTTTGTTTTAGTGGTGTATTACCTTCCAAATATATTGCTTTGTCTGTATTTTGGATAAAAAAATGATTACATATTTGAAATATTGTAGCAAAAATTTTGTGGATATCTTGATTATTACTTCTTATTTCATCATCATAATTTTGATTTATCTCATCAAAATCACCAAATGCTAAATTATAAATTGAGTAAGTAATAGGCTGAAATTCAACTATTTTTGTTATTGTTTGTAGTCCCACACTTTCAAAAGAATATTTAAAACTTCCTTTTTCCTCAAATAAGTAATGTGGTTTTTTCATTTAATTATTTTTGTTGATGTTATTTGTATTTTTTCCTGCAAAGATAAATATTTTATATGTAAAGAGAGAAAATGAGGGAGAATTTGTTTTTTTTTGAAAGATTTATATTTATGATGGTTTTGTTTTTTTTTACAAACTTAAGTCAGTTGGAGTGTTTGGTTTGATAAAAAAATAATACATTTTTATTTTTTTTATAATTTTTTTTTTACCTAAAAAAAAATATTTATCTTTGCACATCCAATTTAATATAATAAAAAGATGAAAAACAAAATCAGTCTATTGTTCATTTGTTTTTTTTGTTTATTAAGCAATACAATGCTTGAAGCACAAACAAAAACAAATCACGAACAACTTAAAGAAAATGCTCGTTTAGCAGAATTTCAATTTAAAAGAACACAAATTGAAGTAAAAAAGAAGGCAAAACAAAGAAACCTTCAATTAAAAGGTTATGACCAAAAAGGAAGATATTTTTGGTTACATCATTTTGATAGCAACGATAATCCTGTTTATTATGGCATAAGAAATAATGCCGCTTCTGCTTCTACTATCAGAGCAAGCCGACTATGGAACAATGGCGGTGCAGGACTTAATCTCGAAGGACAATCTATGGAAGTAAGCACTACGCGTGCAAGATTGGGTATGTGGGAACCGGGTGTGGCAAGATTGACACACGTCGAATTTGGTGGACGACTTACCATGCGTGATGGCACTACTTTTTCGGGTGATAACGGCGATAACCAACATGCTACTCACGTGGCAGGAACTATGATTGCATCAGGAGTAAATGCTATTGCAAAAGGAATGTCCCCACAAGCAAAAATGGACGGTTATGATGCTAACAATGACTTGGCAGAAATGAGTACCGCTGGAAGCGAAGGAATGTTATTATCTAACCATTCCTACGGACAAAACCTACCTTCTCCAGGACAGGCACAAGATATTGCCAGAGGACGTTATGATAGTGAAGCAAAAAGTTGGGACGACCTTTGTGTTGCCGCTCCTTTTTATTTGCCTGTTCAAGCTTGTGGAAACGATAGAGATGATACAAGCCCAAATATGACTTATGATTTATTATTAGGAAGTAGTACAGCCAAAAATACTTTGGGCATTGGTGCATGTCAAGTACTTACAAATCCTTATTCACAACCTTCTGATGTAATTATGGCTAGTTTTAGTTCTTATGGACCTACTGATGATGGAAGAATAAAACCTGATTTGGTGGCACCGGGCGTAGCAATTACTTCATCAGTATCTTCAGGAGATAATAATTATGCAGCCGAAGATGGAACTTCAATGGCAGGTCCTGCTGCTGCATCAGCACTTTTTTTAGTGCAACAACATTATAAAAACCTTAACAATGGTAGTTTTATGCGTGCCGCTACTTTGAGAGGTTTAGCAATTCATACCGCAGAAGAAGCAGGAACAACACCAGGACCTGATTATGGTTTTGGTTGGGGACTTTTGAATGTAGAAAAATGTGTGCAAGTAGTTTCGAATACTTCTCAAACACATTTATTAACTCAAGAATCATTAAATAATGGAGCAACTTTTACAAGACAAATCACAGTAGCAGGCGGACAACCATTAAAAGTTACAATTTGTTGGGCTGATTTGGGTGCTACGCCTTTGGCTGAAACTGCCGCAAATATCAATAATCGTACATCGAGATTGGTTAATGATTTAGATTTACGTATTTTAGATGCAAATAGTAATGTAATTACTGATTTGCCTTGGAAACTTAATCCTAACACCCCAGCGGCGGCGGCTACAAAAGGTGATAATTTAGTAGATAATATCGAAAGAATTGATGTAACAAGTTTGGCAGCAGGAACTTATACTATTAGAGTTACACATAAAGGAACTTTAGCCAATGCACAAGCATTTTCTTTAATTGTAACAGGAATTGTTGCTCCAAGTGTTGCACCAACCATTACATCTTTCACGCCGTCAAGTGGAGCAGTTGGTACAAATGTAACCATTACAGGAACTAATTTTACAGGAGCAAGTGTTGTATCTTTTAACAATGTAAATGCTACAACTTTTAATGTAGTAAGTGCAACATCTATTACTGCCAC
>RDXZ01000071.1 GCA_004293265.1 Bacteroidota bacterium
AAAAAGAAATTAAAATTTCTGTTTTATTTTCATTGCCAAATATCTTACGAAAAGCAATGTCATTTTTTATATCCGCAAATTGCATATTTTTTTTTGTTTTTAATTTATTCTTTTGTATTATCCAAATTACACTAACAAATATGATAAAAAAATCATACTTTTTTTATAACTTATATCATAATCTTATCTGTGATTTTGATAGAAAAATTATTATAACCTTCTTCTATTTCTATCATAATTATTTCATTTTGTAATAATTCTAAAATGGCTAAAAAATTAAAAATTACAATAATTTTAGTTGGATTTTCTGTAAGAATATCTAAAAATGAAATTTTTGGTCTTGATTCTAATGCCAAAAGAATTATTTTTTTTTGCCCTTCAATCGTATGAGCATAAGGCACAATGGTATGAACTGCGTTGGCTTTGAGTTGCCTCTGATCTTGTCTGAGCAAAACTTGTTCATATACTTTAAGCAACCTAAATAAATCCAATCGATGCATTTCAATATCCACTTCAAATTTTTCAGCAATTAACTCCATTTCTTGTGTAAGATTTCCCCTTTTTTCTTGTTGCATTTGTTGCAGTTCTAAGGCTTCAAAGGCAGGAATCACACTTTTATATTTTTGATATTCTAATAAAGCATTGACCAAATCAGCACGAGGGTCTTCTGCGTCTGTTTTTGTTTCATCTTTTGGTAAAAGCATTTTGGCTTTGATACTCATTAAAGTTGCGGCTACCACAATAAACTCCGAAGCAATTTCAATATTTAGTTTTTCTAATTGTTGCAAATAATCCATAAAATCATTGGTAATTTTTGTGATTGGAATATCATAAATATCTAATTCTTCTCGCTCAATAAAAAACAAAAGCAAATCAAAAGGTCCTTCAAAATGTTGTAATTTTATTTCAAAACTCATTTTTTTAATAATTAATGAATGAAAAATAAGGTTTTTTTAATAATTAAATAAAATTTTTTAAAACTTTTATTCAACTATATAACATTTTTTTTCAAAAAAAAGTTAATCTTTCAAACATAAAAAGAAAAAATTATATCCAAAAAAATACTAATAATATTTCTTTTTTTAGTATCTTTGCAAAAGTAAATCAAATAAAAAGTAATTTATTTTTTAAATATATGCTCCAACAACTCACAAAAGACGTAAAAAACTTAACTACTGATATTGCTAAATTTATATCCAAAGAATCTAAAAATTTTGATAGAAATAAAGTCGAAATCAAAGGTTTAAATGATTTGGTTTCTTATGTAGATAAAGAAGCAGAACAACAAATCGTAAAAGTTTTACAACAATTATTACCCGAAGCAAAATTTATCACAGAAGAAAATCCTGATTTTAAACAAAAAACAAAAGCAGATTTTCATTGGATAATTGACCCTTTAGATGGTACAACTAATTTTTTACATGGCTTGCCAATTTTTTCTATTAGCATTGGATTAATGAAAGGCAATGAAATGGTTTTGGGCGTGGTGCATGAAGTCAATAAAGATGAATGTTTTAGTGCTTATAAAAACGGCGGTGCTTTCTGCAATGGTGAAAAAATAAACGTTTCAACCACAAAAAAAATGTCAAATGCGTTGTTAGCAACAGGTTTTCCTTATCGAGATTTTGATAAAGTTCCTTATTATTTAGATATTATCAAAGAATTTATGCAACACACGCATGGGCTTAGGCGTATGGGTTCGGCGGCGGTAGATTTGGCTTATACGGCTTGTGGTCGTTTTGAAGGCTTTTTTGAATATAATTTGAATTGTTGGGACGTGGCGGCAGGCACTTTGCTCATCACAGAAGCAGGTGGAAAAGTAACAGATTTTAGTAATGGAAATGATTTTATATTTGGTAAAGAATTAATGGCTTCTTGTGATATTCATCACGAAATGTTGGCAGTGATTCAAAAATATTGGAAAAAATAATGGTTGGTATTGGTTTTAGACCTCAATTTAAAGCAGAATTATTTTTATATGCGGAAGAGGTTGATTTTTTAGAAATTACAGCAGACCATTTTTTTACAAAAAGTAAGGAAAAAAGGGACGAGTTGATGACGCTCAAAAATCATTTTACTTTGATTCCACATGGTTTGAATACATCTTTGGGAAGCGCGGAAGGAATCGATGAAAAATATGTAGAAAAAATAGCGGAAATTATTGACCTCGTAAATCCACCTTATTGGAGTGAACATTTATGTTTTACCAAAGCAGGTGGCATCGAACTTGGGCATTTGGCGGCTGTTCCTTTTACTAATCAAATGGTCGATGTTTTTTGTAAAAATATAGAAACTATTAGAAAAACAATCAAAATACCTTTGATTTTAGAAAATATTACTTATAATTTTGTGGTGCCAAGTTCTGAAATGTCTGAAACGGCTTTTATTACAAAAGTAGTCAAAGATGCTCAAATTGGGCTTTTATTAGATATTACAAACCTATTTATCAATGCAAAAAACCATCATTTTGATTATAAACAATTTTTAAAAGAAATTCCTACGGATAAAATTGTGCAGTTTCATTTTGTAGGTGCTTTTCAAAAAAATGGAATTTGGTATGACGGACACGCACACGCAGTCAATGATGAAATTTGGGAAGTTTTGGACTACGCAACCGCACATACAGACGTAAAAACAATGATTTTGGAGCGCGATGAGGCTATTCCAAATTTTAAGGAACTAACAAACGAACTAAAAATAGCCAGAGATATTTTTAAAAAATATAAAACATAAAATTAAAACCAATCAAAATAGTTTTGATAAATAGTAACTATTTAGGTTATTTTGGTGCAAGCGTGGACGCTTGCACCAGTTAATATCTCGTGCAAGCGTCCACGCTTGCACGAAGTTCAGTTTTGATAAATATATTAAATTCTTGTAAATTTTTCAATAATTTCTTTAAAATCAGGAAATTCTTTTTGTAAATCTTCTCTTTTTGCCATTTCAAAATCTCTAAAATCAAAACCATAAGCCACCGTACAACCTACCAAACCAAAACTTTGTTGGGCAGGTACATAAGAAGCAAACCAACAATTTGCGGGTACAACCGCTTGAAAGTGTTGCCCTTCTTCAAAATTATTGCCTAATTTGATAATTTTTAGTGTTTTTTCGGGAGTAAAATATAAAATTTCTACACAAGTTCCATCATAAAAATGCCACATTTCATCGGATTTGATACGGTGAAAAGCAGAAAAAATATCTGAAGTCAATAAAAAATAAATACCTGTACTGATATTTCGAGGTTGATTTTCTATCAATATTTGAGCCTCACTTCTATAAGTTTCCTTATAAAAACCACCTTCGGGGTGTGGCAGAAGTTGGAATGTTTGGACTAATTGTTCAATTTTTTGTAAATATTTTTCCATTATATTTCGCCATTTTTAATCATTCTATAAATGGTAGATTTTCCTATTTCTAATTTTTCAGCTACTTTTAAGACATTATTTTCATATTTTTCCATAAAATATCGAATGATTTTGATAGTATATTGATGTAAAGTAGTTTCATCAACCATAAAATCAGACAAACTATTGGGCGAATAAAAATTTAAGTCATCTTTTTTGATGCTATTATCTTGGCACAAAACACAAGCCAATTCCATAATTGCTTTGAGTTCACGCACATTGCCCGGAAAATTATAAGACAATAATTTTTTTTGTGCTTCAGGCGTAATTAAAAACGAATTTAGTTTATTTTCTTTGGCAAAACTATCCACAAAATATTTTGCTAAAATCAAAATATCATTGCCACGTTGTCGCAAAGGTGGTATTTTGATAGGTAAGCCCAACAAACGATAATATAAATCTTCTCTAAAAGTTTTTTTTCTTACTTCCTCACCCAAATCTTTGTGCGTTGCAGTAATTACCCTGACATCAATTTTAGTAGTTTGATTGCTACCAACTTTCACAATTTCGCGTTCTTGTAACACACGCAATAGTTTGGTTTGCATATTTAAGTCCATTTCACCAATTTCATCTAAAAAAATAGTACCTTGATTTGCTTCTTCAAATTTTCCAATTCTTTTATTGATTGCGCCTGTAAACGCTCCTTTTTCGTGTCCAAATAATTCACTTTCGATGAGTTCTTTGGGAATAGCCGTAACATTGACAGCAATGAAAGGCATTTTTTTTCGGTTAGAACTATAATGAATGGCTTTGGCAACCAAATCTTTTCCTGTACCCGTTTCGCCTGTGATAGAAACATTGATATTAGTTGTGATTCCTTTTTCTATCCATTCAAAAACTTGTTTGATAGCAGGGCTATTGCCTTTTATTGCTTCACTAAAATCATATTTTTGTTCAATTTGTTGTCTTAGTGTTGAAATTTCTTTTTTGAGAGATAAATTATCTTTTATGTTTTTGATGATATTCCAAAGACGATTTTTTACTTCTTCGTTTTTAACAATATAATCATAAGCACCTTCTTTGAGCAAATTAACGGCTGTTTCAATTTCGTCCTGCCCTGAAATCATAATCACAATTATATCTGGGAATTGTGTTTTAATTTTTTTGAGTAAACTTTTTCCATCAGTATCAGGCAAATGATAATCTAAGGTAATCACATCTGGTTTTTTGTAAATATTTGCCAATATATCCTTTCCTGAATGATACATTTCTATTTCATTATCGGGATTTAAAGACAAATGATAATTAAGCATATTGGCATAAAACTCGTCATCTTCAACAATAAAAATCTTAAAATTGTGTGGCATATTTCTTATGAAAAATGTATTTTAACAAAGGTAAGATGTTTTATATCATTTTCCAAAAAAATTAGATAAAAACATTTAATTTTACGATAAAATATTTTTGATGAATTTTAATTTTAATCAAATCTGTTAAGATTATAAAAAAATAAGAGCATTGATTTTGTAATTATTTTTATATTACAAAATTAACGCCCTTATTATTTTTTGAAAAAAATGTTTTATTTGTATTCTTTAACGAACTGGTTTTTTTATTGGACTATCTTTTTTTTATTGAACTATCATTTTTTTAGTTACAATTTTATTATTTTGCATAATTCGGATGACGTACAATCCTTTTGGTAATGAAGTAATATCAATTGATTCACTATTTTTAAGAGTGTTACCTTCTATTATATCATTGCCTTGCAATGTGCTTATTTTATAACTAAAACATTCTTTTGAAGTTGTTATATGTATTTTTTCACTGACAGGATTAGGATAAATTTTGATATTATTATCGTCTATACCTCTCACAAATACAATATCAGAATAACTAAATTTACCATCAAAATCAACTTGACGCAAACGATAATATGTATCATTTTTATTTTCAATAGTCAATTGGTAGTTTTTGATATTATTAGAATTGCCTGCACCATCAACAAAAGCAATTTTAGTGAATGAAAGACCATTTTCACTGCTTTCTACTTCAAAACCTTTGTTGTTGATTTCTGTGGCAGTTTTCCAAGTAAGCAAAACATTGTTTTCATCTTTTCTTTTTCCTTCAAAACTTAACAAAGTAATGGGCAATGGTGAGGTTGTACTGCCAATTTCAAATTGGCTAAAACTTGTTTGCATAAGTCCTGTAAATTCAATAATTTTTGTGGTATTGTTGGCGGTGCTTGCATTAGCGATTGATGCACCAAAAACAGCAGTAGAATTATCAGGGCGTTTGTAGAGTTTTAAGTTGCTTGGATTGGCTTCGTCGGTGGTAGAAATGCTATTGCTCGCAGGCAATGTAAAACGCATACCATCATAAGCCACGCTTCCTGTACCAAATTGACGCACTATCCAATAACAAGAAGGGGTATTTGTACCTGCATTGTTTACTATACCATTGATGGAATTATCGTTGAGTTGATAGGCTACTAATTCAACAAGTGGGTTATTCGTAAAGTTAATAGTTAGATTAGCATTCGTAAAATTATTCACACCAGTAGTTGCAGTTCTTCTGTGAAAAGTTCCTGATGCAACTGCTAAGGTAGAAACTGCCCGAGTAACATTGTTTAAAGTTATATTGTTAGCACCTATTCCATCAATAACGTTGTTACCACTTGTTTCATTGATTTGATAGTATCCTATTAAATTAACTTGGCTTCCATCAAGTGTTAAGTGCATATTTTCACGTATTTGTCCTATACTAAGTCCAATATTCCAAACACGCACTTCATCAACTTGTCCATTTAAAAATTCTGTAGTGCCATCGACATTGCTTCCGATTCTAAAATTATCGGTTGGTGTAATAGCATTCATTGTAAAAGTTCCTATCGAGATTCCATTTTGATATACTATCCAGTTTATACCATTATTGACTAATGCAAGATGTATCCATGTATTCAAAGCAGGCGTAATTCCTGTGTCTATTAAGGCAAGACCACCAAATAATATATGAACTCTATTTGAAAATAAATACAATCCATATCCATTACTAAAATTATTACCATTATAGAAAATACAAACTGCATTACCACCACCTGTGTTATTAAAATTTACCCAACCTTCTATACTAACATTATTAGTTGCGGAAGTAACAACACTTGAGGTAAGTGCTGATTGCGTTCCTCCACTCAAAACCAAGGCATTACCTCTTTTTTGACTTACGTTTATGCACCTTAGAGCATCTCCTGAGAACATCCAATTTTTGGTGGTAATAAGCGTATTTCTCGCATTTTGTCCATTGCAATAATTTCTCCCGATTACTCCAAATGATACATTAGATTTCACAGGTTGAGAGGCAAAACTTATCAATATTGCATCATAATTGCCTATGCTTAGGTTGGTATTGCTAAATATATCGCTCATATCGGTTACATTGCTTACATTCCACGAGGTTAAATTTTGGTTAAAAGAAGTTGCAGTGTTAAACATAGCATTCATATTGTTTACATTGCTTACATTCCAAGTGCTTATGTTTTGGTTAAAAGAAATTGCATTGTTAAACATAGATACCATACTTGTTACATTGCCTACGTTCCAAGTGCTGATATTTTGGTTAAAATTTATAGCAGAACGAAACATATTGCTCATATTGGTTACATTACTTACATTCCAACTGCCTATATTTTGGTTAAATATCGTATTATTAAAAAACATACCTGCCATATTGATTACATTGCTTACATTCCAACTGCCTATATTTTGGTTGAAATTTGTCGTAGTTATAGATCCTGCAAACATAAAACCCATGTCGATTACATTGCCCACATTCCAACTGCTTATATCTTGGTTAAATGAAGTTGCACGTGTAAACATAGTGCTCATATTGATAACATTGCTTACATTCCAAGAAGATAAATTTCCATTAAATTGTGATGCACCTGCAAACATATTACTCATATTGGTTACATTGCTTACATTCCAATTAGAAATATTGCCATTAAATGAAGTTGCACCTGCAAACATACTGCCCATATTGGTTACATTGCTTACATTCCAAGAAGATAAATTTCCATTAAATTGTGATGCATCTGCAAACATATTGCTCATATTGGTTACATTGCTTACATTCCAAGAAGATAAATTGGTATTAAGTTGTATTGCTCCACGAAACATATTTGACATATCAGTAACACCACTTAAATTAGGTGCTTCTGTCGTAGGGATAGTTGTAAGGTTAGAACAACCATCAAAAGCACTCGCCATAGAAGTCCAAGCAATATTTCCCCACTGAACAACACTACGGAGTTTAGGGGCTTGACCATCACCATTCACAAAAAATATTCTTGGAAAACTACCCTCAATAGATATTTGATAAGTGCTTCCATTTTGTAAACCTGTAATGGTATAACTCCCTGTAATGCCTGTCGCACTGCCATTACCCACGCCAAAGTTAGTTGCATTTTGCCAAACGATGTTATAGTTATAACCTGTGCCTGTGGTGGGTATGGTGATGGTAGTAGTGTTAGTTACCCAAGTAGTGATAAAAGGACAAGCCAACACATCACCTGCAAAAGTCCAGTTGCGTGTGAGCATCAACGTATTACGAGCATTTAGTCCTTGACAATATTTTAAACCATTTACACCAATGGTTATATTTGGTTTAACACTATAATTATTTGCTTGAAATTGAAACCCTATCAAAGTATTGTCATAATTAAAACTCGTCATTCCACAACTATTTAACATACCTGCCATATTGGTTACATTGCTAATGTTTAATCCGCCTATGTTTTGGTTAAAACGGATTGCATTTTCAAACATGTGGCTCATGTTGGTTACATTACTCGTATTCCAACCTGAAAACATACCTGTACTCAAAGATTGATTAAATGCAAGGGCTGCTGAAAACATATAACTCATATTGGTTACATTGCTTACATTCCAATTGATAAGGGGTTGATTGAATGAATTAGCATTATTAAATGTTCCACTCATTGAATTGACATTGCTTGTATTCCAAGTGCCTATATTGCCATTAAAATTGGTGCAATTCATAAACATATTATCCATATTTAATACATTGCTTAGATTGGGAACATCTGTGGCAGTATAAGTTAAATTGTTACAACCCGCAAAGGCACTTTGAAAACTTTGCCAAACAATATTACCCCATTGCTCAATAGCGCGTATTTTAGGGGCTTCAGGACTATTATTGAAAAATATACTTGGAAAATCACCTGTAATAGCTACGCGGTAAATACTTCCATTTTGTAGTCCTGTGATGGTATAATCGCCCGTAACACCTGTAATGCTTCCATTACCAACCCCTAAGTTGGTTAGGTTAGTCCATGTAATATCATAGTTGTAACCTATGCTTGTGGTAGGTATGGTGATGGTGTTGTCGGTGGTTATCCAAGTGGTAATAAAGGAATTTAGATTTGTAGGATTTGAACCTACCACAAACTCACCTAAAAATGTATTGGTTGGACTACTAAAATTTATTTCTTTGGTAACATTATCCGCACTATTGGCACTGCCTACTTGCGACCATGTGCTTGTACCTGAATTGTTGATGCGTGTATATAGTTTTAAGTTGCTGGGTGTGGTAAGGTCAGCATTTAAAATATTGTTGGTAGGCAATATTTTTGCTTTGATATTATTAAAAGACAAACTGGCATTCATACCAAAATTTCGTACTACCCAATATCCATCAAAAGCACCAAGAGCATTGTTATAGGGATTTTCAGCGGTAATTTGTGTAACTACAATACTATTATTTGGATTGGTGGAAGTATTGTTAAAATCAATTTCCAAGTTGGTAGTGGTTAAATCTATTTCAACCAAACCACTGCTTACATTTGTAACACTCACTGTTTTGGCAACCCCTCCCCCCACAGAAAGCGTAGAAGCCAAACGTGGCGTACCTCCTTGCAATGTTGCGTTATTTCCTCCTATCACATCTATTGCGTTGCCCGTTGTTTCATTGAATTGATAATAGGCAGTGAGTCCTGCTTCATTTCCGTTGAGCGTAAGGTGCATATTTTCTCTTAATTGGCTTGGCGTACGGACTACATTCCAAAAACGAACTTCATCTACTTGTGCATTGAGAAATTCAGATAAACCTGTGCTATTAGCCCCTACCCTAAAATTAATAGTAGGTGCAATGGGCGCACCTGGGGAAAGGGCAAGGGCAAATATTTGCACACCATTTTGATATACACGCCAAACCCCACTGTTGATTGTCAAAGCAAGATGCGTCCATGTATTCAATGTAGGTGGAACGCCTGTATTCAATAATTGAATCCCTCCTTGCAAAATCTGATATGTACCACCAAGCAAATACAAACCATATCCATTCTCAAAGTTATCCCCATTGTAAAAAATACAAGTAGCACTTGCTGTTACACTCTGAAAATTAACCCAAGCCTCCATTGTAATATTATTTGTAGCAGTTGTCAAAGGCGAATTTGTGTTGATGTATTGCGAAGTACCATTGAGGGCAATCATATTGCCTCTTACGTTGGTTACTTGTGCGTGTGCGTCTGTAAAAGCAAGCAAAACAATAAAAAAGCAAATGCTTATTTTTTGTTTTAATGATGGAATATTAAAAAACTTCGTGCTATTTTTGAAGTTAAATATCTTATTATTGCAATGGAGATTGTGTAACATATATTAATTATTGTTAAAAACTTATGCAAATATACGCTCAGGCTTTATTAAAACATAAAAATAGGGTGGGACAAAGGTGGGACATTGACAAAAAAAATTATAATCTATCAAAAACAAGCAAAATAACTAAAAGTTAAGCGATTCTAAAACTTAATAAATAAGACAAAAATAAAACACTAATCAAAATAAAAAATACCCATCATTTTTTTTTAAACATTTTTCAAAAAATAT
Source organism: Bacteroidota bacterium (assembly GCA_004293265.1). Lineage (GTDB taxonomy): Bacteria > Bacteroidota > Bacteroidia > Cytophagales > Microscillaceae > RDXZ01. Next base: position 10,247 of record RDXZ01000071.1, read on the forward strand.
AGTTTATTTTGATAACATTTCCTTTATTTTTTAATACTCATTTTTTATAAAATTCAATGAAAAAGATATTTATTTATTTTGCTTTTTTTTGCTTGCCACTTTATTCTTTTGCTCAAACTGACACTACTAAAAAAGAAGATGATTTTAATGCTGATGAATATTCAGCCACAGAAAAAATCAAAGCCTATGCAAGTCCTAAAATTTTGGATATTAGCCCACAAAAACTAATTTCTATTGGGTATGATTTTCAAACTCAAAATCAACTCAGTGCCGCAAAAGTAGGCGGTGAAGATGCACAAAAAAGCAATATTCAATATAATCATGGTTTACGCGTCAATATTTTATACCCAATTATTTCAAAAAACAATATCATTGTCAATATAGCAGCAAACTATTGGGAACATAATTACGCTTTCGAAAAACCAGAAACTTTGGACAATCCTTTACAACTTTCTCTAAAAAATGGATTGAAAAATATGGGTTTAGGTTTCACTATTTTTAAACCATTTAACGCAAAAAATTTTTTAATCTTACAAGGTGGTGCAAATCTAAATGGAAATTATAGACTTAATAATATTCAACCTTTGGAGTATTTGAGGTATAATTTTGCGGCTATTTATGGTTGGAAAAAACACGATAGACTTCAATTTGGGATAGGTGCAACACGTACTTATTTAGGTGGCGCATTAAACTATATTCCAATTATTATGTATAATTATACTTTTCAAGATAGAAAATGGGGAATTGAAGCCGTTTTTCCTGCACGTGTAAATCTTCGCCGAAACATCAGCCCAAAAAGTTTGGTAATGTTAGGATATGAAGTAGAAGGGCATACTTATCGATTAAACAATAATAGTCAAGTTTTTGAATCACAATTTCAAAATATAGAACTCAGAAGAAGCGAAATGAGAATCAGAATGACCTACGAAAGACAACTCAAAGGATTTATTTGGGTTTCTGCACAAGCAGGTTATCGCGTCAATTGGTTGTTTAATACAGACCAAAATGGTGATTTTACTCGAAGTTTTTTTGGAAAAAAAGAATTTATGATGACAAATTCACTCACAAATCCTTTTTATTTTAATATTAGTTTGAACTTGGTAAGTCCATAATTTGTATATATATTTGCAAAAAAAATAAAAAAATAATTTTTAACATCAAGTTCAAATTAAATATAAAACTATGTTTAAAAACTTTAAAAGTGTATCAAAATGCGTCTATGGAATAGGCAGCTTTAACGATTTAGGAAAAATATTAGAAGAAAAAAGACAAGAAAACGATAAATTTATGGTTTTTTTGGTCGATGATTATTTCAAAGGAAAAGAATTAGCAGACAAGTTGCCTTTACAAAAAAATGATATGCTCGAATTTATTTATGCAGGTGGAGACGAACCAAAAACTTCACAAATTGATGAATTGAGAGATAGAATTTTAAGCACCAAAGGACTGCCTGCAGGTGTGATAGGTATTGGCGGCGGAAGTTTGATGGATATTGCCAAAGCAACCGCTTTGATGCTTACCAATGAAGGCTCGTCAGTGCAATATCAAGGCTTAAATTTAATCAAAAAAGAAGGGGTTTATCACGTAGGAATACCTACAATATCGGGAACAGGAGCAGAAGTTTCGATGACCGCAGTACTCACAGGACCGACCAAAAAATTAGGTTTAAAGTGTGATTGGACTGTTTTTGACCAAATTATTTTAGACCCAAGTTTAATCGCAAGCGTCCCAAGAAACGATTGGTTTTATACAGGAATGGATACCTATATTCATTGCATAGAATCGATGACTGGACGATTAAAAAATACATTTAGCGAAGCTTATGGATATAAATCTTTGGAACTATGCAGAGAAGTTTATTTATATGATGGTTGCGGACAAAATAGTATCAATGACGAAAAACTAATGGTGGCTTCTTATTTTGGAGGTTTGAGTTTGACGTATTCGGAAGTGGGCGTTTGCCACGCACTTTCTTATGGTATGTCTTATGTGTTTGGCTCGCGTCATTGCATTGCTAATTGTATCATTTTCAATCAATTAGAAGATTATTATCCCGAAGGTGTCAAAGAATTTAAAGAAATGGTACGTAAAAACAATATCCATATTCCTACTAATTTATCAAAAGATTGGACTGATGAACAAATCGAAAAAATGATTGATATTTGTTGGGCTTTGACACACATGTGGAAGCACGCCATAGGAGAAGATTGGGAACAAAAACTAACAAGACAACAAATTAAAGATTTATATTTGAGAATGTAAAAGATGGTAGTTTGTCTTATATTTTTAGTTATACACATCGGAAATTGGTTTTGGGATAAACCTTGTCATTCCGACTGAAAGGAGGAATCTTATTTTTCGTTTACAGATAGTCATTTAAAGGTAAGATTTTTCGCTTTGCTCAAAATGACAAATCTCCCAAAACCACTTTCCGATGTGTATAGTGTAAAATTTTCGTATCTTAATTGTATCTATTTAGGTTATTTTTTGATAAATAAAAGAGTGAGCGTTATTTTGTCTTTTTGAGTGTTATTTTGTCATTTTGAGCGAAGCGAAAAATCTACCTTTTCGTTTACAAACCACCTTTAACAAGCAGTTGCTTCACTTCGTTCAGCAGGACAAAGCATTACATTAACAGCACTACCAAAAATTTTTACAGCAAGTAAAATTATAAAAATAAATAAAAATGATAACACAAAACATAGAATTTGCTCTCGAATTATTACAAAAAAATGAAATTGTGGCTATTCCTACCGAAACTGTTTATGGATTGGCAGGCAATGCGTACAGTGAAATAGCCATTCAGAAAATATTTGAAGCAAAAAAACGTCCTACTTATGACCCTTTGATTGTGCATACTTATTCTTTAGAAAATGCAAAAGATTTTGTAACTTATATCCCTGATATTTTTTATGAATTAGCCAAAATTTTTTCACCTGGCGCTTTGACTTTTTTATTACCCAAAAAAAAAATTATTCCTGATATTGTTACCTCTAATTTAAAAACGGTAGCAGTTCGAATTCCTAATCACGCACTTACTTTATCTTTGCTACAAAAATTAGATTTTCCTTTGGCGGCACCAAGCGCAAATCCTTTTGGGTACATTAGCCCAACCACTGCTCAACACGTAGAAAATCAATTGGGTGATAAAATTCCTTTGATTTTAGATGGGGGAGCGGCAGAAATCGGCGTAGAATCTACTATTATTGGTGAAAAAAATGGACAAATTACAATTTTTAGATATGGTGGAATTAGCAAAGAAGATTTGGAGGCTTGGACAGGGCAGACTATTCACGCCCAAATTTCTAACTCTAATCCAACCGCACCGGGACAATTAGAAAGCCATTATGCTCCGAAAAAAAAATTATATTTACTCAAAAAAAATCAAATCAATATACAAGAAAAAGAAATTGAAATCAAAAATATAGGAGTTTTTCCCATTGATAAGGTTGGATTTTTAGGTTTTAATGAGTGGCTTGTAAACCTACCCATAAAAAATCAAATTTTGTTGGCTGAAAATGGCGACCTAAAATTAGCCGCCCAAAAATTGTTTGCCGCTATGCGTGAACTCGACACAAAAGATATTGAAATTATCATTACTTTGGGCGTGCCTTCGCAACATCTGGGAATGGCAATCAATGACAGACTGCAAAGAGCAAGTTTTTATAAAGATTAAAAAAAATCAAAAAACTTAATCTATTTTTGCTTTTGGGTGTGCTTGATTAAAAACCTCTTTGAGTTTTGAGAGCGTGTTATGTGTATATACTTGCGTGGAAGCCAAACTATTATGTCCTAATAAATCTTTTACTGCGTTCAAATCAGCCCCTTTATCCAATAAATGAGTCGCAAAAGAATGTCTTAAAACGTGAGGACTTTTTTTATCTTGTGTAGTAATCAAAGATAACATTTTTTTGACCGTTAGATAAATCAAACTTGGATAGGCTTCAATTCCTTTGTCTGTAATGATAACATTGGGGTGTAGTTCGCCAAAAGTAAGCATTATTTTTTCTTTATATTCGTTCAATAAATGAATTAAAGTGATATGTAATGGAATAAAACGTTCTTTTTTTCTTTTTCCTAAAACCTTTGCTTGTTGTTGATACATATCGATATCAGTCCATTCAAGATGTAATAATTCGGACAAACGCATACCTGTTCCGTATAATATTTCGACAATAATCTTGCTTCTCAAACCTTTAAAATCGTTTCCAAATTCTATTTTTTCTAATAGATGAATTAATTTATTTTCTTCTATAAAAGTCGGTGTATTTTTAGGAGTTTTTAATGGACGTAGTTTTAGTGTAGGATTTGTTTCTAAATTTTCTCTTTTTCTTAAAAATTTATACAAAGATTTGAGCGTAGCAATTTTTCGGTTGATAGAAGTAGCAGAAAATTTTTGTTCAGATAAAACCAACACCCAACTTCTGAGCATCATTGATTCTGCTTCTTTCACGTCTTTTATTTCATAAGTAATGCCCAAATAATCGTTCAATTGTATTAAATCTTCTTGATATGCCAGAATTGTATGTGGACTACAATTTTTTTCATACGTTAAGTAATTTAAAAAGTTATCAATACTATTCATAATTTTTTTATTTGTATATACACATAATTTGAAATAAAATACTTGTATTTATTTAGGCATAGTTACCAATTTTTACATATATTTTTCTTTAATTTCTTTCAAAAATAATTCATTAGGAAAAAAACCATCTTCATCTTCGGAATATTGAGGTTTTAATCTATCTACAAAATAAGTATCAATCCAACCAATATTTTTAGCATCGATTTTTCCACGTGAAGTAAAAATAAAATAATCTTTGACATATTGATAAGTGGCTTCTGAAATATTGACTTTTCCAACTTCTCCGCCTGATTCCATACGTGCCGCAGTATTGACGCTATTACCCCAAACATCAAAAGCAAATTTAGTTTTTCCAATCACGCCTGCCACCAAATCTCCACTATGAATACCCAAACGAATTTCCCAAAATTGTCCATTTCGTCTTATTTTTTCATCAGCCATCCATTTTTGGATTTCCAACGCCGCCAAAGTTACATCAATCGGATTAGTCATATTTCGCTTTGGCACGCCACCCGTACACATATAACAATCGCCAATGGTTTTGATTCGTTCAATGTTATGTTTATGGACAATATCATCAAATTTTCCAAAAGTAGCATCTAATTCTAAAATTAATTCTTGTGGAGTTATATTTTTTGCCATCGCAGAAAAGCCTTTGACATCAGCAAACAAAATAGTTGTATGTTGATAATATTTTGTTTCGGTTGTACCTTTGAGCGAAAGTTCTTCTGCGACATCTTTGGGGAGTATATTTAACAAAAGAGATTCTATTTTTGCTCTATTGATTTCAATTTCTTGTTTTTGTTGTTGTAATTTTTTACTTCCTTTCAAAATTATCCAAACCACAGAAACAGAAACTATCAAACCAATAACACTAAAAATAATAATCAACACTAAGGCTATAAAATTATTTTGAGCCTTTTTTTGTTGTTTATTTTTTTCTGTTTCGGTTGTTTTTAATTTTTTTTCTACATCATTTCTGGCAGAATCAGAAGAGTCTTTTTGTTTTTGTATTTCTTCGGCAAATTTTCCACGCTCTTCGGATTCTTTTTTGAAAACTTCTGCATTTCCGCCTAATTTATCAATTTCTTTGTATAATTTTTCTTTGATTGCCTTTTGTTCTTGTAATAATTCTTCTTTTTTTTCTAATCTATTTTCTAAATTACTCAAAGCCTTTTTATATCTTTCAATTTCTTTTTTTGCATTTTCATTGCTTAGTCCTTCATTGATTTTTTGTTTTAAAATAATTTCTAATTCTTCTTTTTGTTTTTTGAGTTGGTTGATATAAGTGTTCAAATTGAGAGGCAAATCAGCACGATTTTCAATAATTAGATATAAAAAATTACCTTTGTATTCTTTTTTGGGAGGTGTACCCGAAAGTTGTGGCAAAGTAATAAATTGACTGATGTTTTTAAAATCATTGTTAGAAATATCAGTCAATCGCACCACGCCCTCTGCGTCTGTAACATATCCAATATTTTTAATCATTATCATTTGCCCTACTAATTTTTCGTTTTTATTGGTTTGTAGTTTGATAGCATAGTTTTTTTGTGCTTGTACCGAAAAAGTCAAGCCAAAAAAAATAAAAATAATGAATAAAAATGTAAGACGCATTTTATTGAATTGATAATAGTTATTTGTTAATAAAAAAAAAATTTTTTTTATTTATTAAATTTTTTCTTGAAAAAATCGTATGCCGCATTAATACGCATTGAGAGTGCTTCAGCGTGTTTTTTCTTATCTTCTTCACTAAACTTATCAGGGTGATATTTTTTCATTTGCGTTTTGTATGCTGTTTTTATCACTTCAAAATCTGTAATTCCTACTCCGATTTCTAATGCGTCAGCGTGTTTTTTTTCTTCTGCTGAGGTGGCACTATATGGATTTGGGTTTGTATTTTGTTGTTGTTGGTTTTGATTATTTTGATAATATTTTGCATATTCGCGGTGTCTATAGTCGCCTGTTTCTTTGGCTTTGTCCTCAAATTTTTGATAATATGCGTCAAATTTATCAGCGGCACTATTTGATTTTGGTTCATATTTATATTTATATCTTTTTTCGGCTTCACTTGGGTTTTGTTCGTATTCTTTGTAAGCCTTTCTAAATTCTTCTTTTTGTTTGGCATTCAGCCCTAATTCGTTCATCAAAGTTTCGATATCTGTATTTTGTTTGTTAGGTGCTTCATAAAACCCCAACAATCTTTTGATTTGAGTATCTTCGATAATTGCTTGAAAAATCTCAATTAACATTTTTGTTATCATAATATTTTAATTATTTTTTTGCGTTATTTTTTTATTTTTGTAATACTTTGTTTCCAAAAATATTTTTTTGCCTTTTTTATTGCTTTACATTGCGCATAAAAAAGGCAAAAAATGAATACTAAAACTGCACCAAAAAAACAGCCAAATTATATTTTTTTAGTATTTTTGACATATTTTTTATTTTTTAGATATATTTTTAGTATATTTTAGATAAATGTACGTAATTTTTTCGTTTTTGTTGTCAATATTTTTTTCAATATTTTGAAACAATACCTAAATTTAGTCTGTCAATAAATTTGTATATTCTTCCACATTGACCTGAATATCATCTTCGCCTACACCATCAAAAGGTTGTTCCAAATGATATTGAATATTATCCAAACTTACCAAAATCGCACTATACATCATCGGCATTATATAAATCAAATAATCAGGCAACGATTGAGAATGTTTCATTTGAGCAAAATAAGGTCCATACAAAAGCGCAAAAATATAAATAAAAAAACGATAATAAGCACGCAAAGAAATAGGCGTACGATAATAAAAAATACTTTTCATTACATTGAAACAAATCATCATATTGTTATGATACTGACCTACACGTGTGATTTCGCTCGCGGTCAATCCGTGATGTTTTAGTTCTGCCACTTGTTTGGAAAGTGATGAAAAACATTCAAAAATAGGTTTTTCGTAATGATGTGCTTCCTCTTGTGGAGAAGCTAAAAAATTACGAATATTTGTAAAAAGCACTTTTTGAAGTTCTTTTATTTTTTCGATGATAGGGGCAGAAGTATTATCTGTCCAATCTCTTGTCGAATAAAAAAAAGATAACGCATTGCTTCGCAACATCGCCAATTGTTTGAGTGCATTTTCTCGCCTTTGATAAGCACTGCTTATCGAAAAAACAACAGGAAAAACAATAGCAACACTTACCAAAGTCATTGTAAAATCAGCCTCCCAACGCATTACTCTACAAAAATAAGTAGAGCCGCAAGAAATCAGAATGACTAAAAATGTTTTGTAATTAATAATTAAGGACAAACTTTTGAGTATTTTTAACATGGTTAGTAGATTA
>RDXZ01000072.1 GCA_004293265.1 Bacteroidota bacterium
TTCAGGCACTATTTCACAAAATAAAATCAATTTACAAAAAAGAGATAGACAAAATAACGAAAAAGAAAAAGCAGATTTTTCGGGAAATATTGTCATCAATAATAATCGTGAAAAAAGAATTAAAGATGGTAATGAAAATCGGGCTAATTATTCAGGCACTATTTCTGTGGCAAAAGTTGAAAACAAAAAACGCGATAAGGTTGATAAACAAAAGGAAATATCTGATTTCTCAGGAAATATTGCTATCAATACCAATCGTGAAAAAAGAATTAAAGACGAAAATGAAAATCGGGCTAATTATTCAGGGACTATTGTTGTAGCAAAACTCAAAAATAAAAAACGTGATAATCTTAATAAACAAAAAGAAATGTCTGATTTTTCGGGGAATATTGCTGTCAATACCAATCGTGAAAAAAGAATTAAAGACGAAAATGAAAATCGAGCTAATTATTCAGGGACTACTTCTGTGGCAAAACTCAAAAATAAAAAACGTGATAATCTTAATAAACAAAAAGAAATGTCTGATTTTTCGGGGAATATTGTCATTAGCAATTCTCGTGAAAAAAGGTTAGAAAGAGAAGAAAACGAAAGAGCAAAATACTCAGGAGGAATTTCACTGGCAAAAGTAGAAAGAAAAGTAGCTGAAAATAGACGCAAAGACCAAAAAATGAGCGACTTTACAGGAAAAGGCTCAAATAAAATTTCTATCGCTCAACTTAGACGTAAAACCTTAGAAAGACGTGGAATGGACAAAGAAATTGCTAATTTTTCGGGATACACGCCTTATGTAAACAAACAAAAATTATATAAAAAGAAAAACGAGGAAGTTTCTTCTTTTGTGGGAGGAAAAAATGCAGTTCGAATTCCACGCAAACCCAAAGGAATGTTTAAAAATCCTAATCGCGCCCCTAACCAAAATCGTTATGCTTCTTATAGCCATACCCGTTTTAAATCAGGCAGACGCGTTAGATATTCAGAGTTGGCAAATTATCAAAAACAAAAAGTGAAAAAACCTAAATATAGTTCTCGCGAATATGAAAAAGTTTGGACTGTAGGCGAAATAAAAAATAAACAAACAGGCGAAAAAGTGCAATTGCGTTCATCTTCTCGAAAAACACTTGACGAAGTGAAAAAAGAAAGCAAAGCTAAAAAACGTGCTTTGAAAGAAGAACAAAAAGCCAAAGAAAAAGAAGGCGAATCTATCAAAGAAAAAGAAGAAAAATTTTAAAAATAATAAATCAAAAACCTCATCAAAAACTTTGTTTTGATGAGGTTTTTACTTCAAAATATAGAAGAAATCATTTAAAAATATATCCATGTTGAGTCATAATTCGTTGTGCAACAGGTGAAGATAAAAATTCATAAAAACGTTTACCACCTTCTTTATCACTACAAAGCAAAGCCCCTTGCGGAACATTGTAACCTTCTAAAATCACATAATTTTTGGGTGGATTTTGTTCAAATAAAAAACTTTGAGGTAAAAAAACAGCCTCTACGGCTTGTTTTTCCATATATCTAAATGCACTTGCGGTGCCGTCAGCAGTAATAATTTTATTTTTTACTTTATCCCAAATTTGATTTTCTTCTAAACACTTTTGAGCCAAATAACCAAAACTTGAAACGGTTGTATTAGGAATACAAATTTTTTTTACTCTTGGGCTGGTTAAATATTTTCCCCAATCGTTGATGCCTGTTTTTTGTTGTGTAATCAAAAGTAGTTTCGCATACGCATACGTGAGCGGTGGAGCAATTCTAACATTTCCATTGACGTACAAGTCGCGGGTAAACAATGTATCAGAACAAATAAAAACATCAAAAGAATGGCTGTGCCTGAGTTGCCCCGCCAAATTGCCTGACGTTCCGACCACAAAATCAATAGAAATAGTAGGGTTCTGTTGTTTGAAAGCCATTGCAATTGGTTTCATTGTGCTAATTGCACTGCCAGAAATTGCCACTCGCACAATATTACTTTTTGTTTCTAATGCAAAATGACAACTTTTGCATATTAATAAGATACAAATTAAAAAGGTTGTAAGCCTGATTTTAGTACATATAACCATTCTTCTATATATTTTTCGGGTGAATAATTAGGAAAAATTTGTAAAATTTCGGGTAAAGCACGTCCTGATTGCACAATAAAATGTGCCATTAAGTCAATAGAAATATCGTTTCTGATTTTATGATTTGCTTGTTGTTTTAAAAGCAAGTTTTTGTAATATTGTACGGATTGTAACCAAGACTGTTGATATAAATTACCAATTTCTGTATTATTTTTTTCATATTGAGCGTTCAATAAAAATTTTTGTATAATTTCGTTTTCTTTGTCAAAATTAATTCCTAAAATATAAATTTTTTTTAACAATTCAAAAAAATCATCAGGAATTTCTTTTAGATATTGAGCGATAAAATGTTGTTTTTTTTGGTTTACTTCGTTCAATAAAAAAAAATATAAATCTTTTTTACTTTCAAAATATTGATAAATACTTCCTTTGGCAATTTTCATTGTTTTGGCTAATTGTGTAATAGAAGCATTTTGATAAGAGTTTTGAGCAAATTCTTCTAAGGCAGATTGAATAAATTTTTCTTTTTTTTCTGTTTTTAATTTTTCAAATGTAAGTGTTGGCATTTTTATTCTTCGGTAATAATAATAGGTTTGAGTGCAATAGCATCTTTAAAAACAGAAATGGCATTGAGCCTCAAATATAGTTCCATTGTGCAGTTTAATTCTAATTTTTGTGTGCTAATTTCTATCGATAAATCTTTTACTAATTTCATTACTTCATTCATTTGTGGATATTCAAAAGTAATTATTATCTTTTTTTTGACTAATTTTTCTATTTTTGTAGCACTTTCTAAACTCAAATTTGCCGCAGTTTTGTACGCATTTACCAAACCACCCACGCCCAAATTCACACCACCATAATATCGAACCACAACCACCAAAACATCTGTCAATTGGTGAGAGCGAATTTGTCCCCAAATCGGAATTCCTGCTGAATGTGCAGGTTCGCCGTCATCATTAGCACGATAAATTTCTTGATTTACACCTAAAATATATGCGAAACAATGATGTGTGGCATCATAATATTTTTTTTTCAATATATTTATTTTTTCTTTTACCTCTAATTCAGATTTGACAGCATAAGCAAAAGACAAAAATTTACTTCCTTTTTCTTTGTATAATCCTTCGCTATCTTCCGAAATGGTAAGATAAGTATCTTTTACCATTTTTTAGTTATTTTTTGATGTCAATATTTTTATGGTTATAAAAAAAAACGAAGAAAATAAATTAAAATTGATGGTTTTATTTTGATAATGAAAATATTATTTTCATCAATTTTTTTTGCAAAGTTAATAAAAAAAAGAAAATAACAAATAACCAAGCTTCAAATTGTTTAAAATATTTTGGCTCTACTAAATTTTATACGATTTTTGTTAGTATAAAATTTTTATTCTTTCTATCAGTCGGAGAGGCGAAAATATTATATGATGACACGTTGATTAGTTAAAAGTAGGTTTTTCTCAAACTTATATAAACGAAAATTTAAGTATTTTCTTTACAATAGAAATTTTTTGAACTATGAAAAATCTCGTTTCTTTATAAATTTAAGAAAAACCAAAAAAAAACTTACAACAAAGCCGCAATCGCAGTTGCTTCCCTCGTTCCGCTCAAATATGCGCCATGCACAGTGCCTCTGTATGTTTTGCTTGTGTGTTCGCCTGCAAAAAATATTTTATTATTTACACTTTGAGCCAAAATATCAAAATCAGTAGAGCGTGTGTTATTAGTAGCAAAACTATAAGCACCATAACTATTGATATTACTTCCCCATTTTGTCCTCAAAAGTGTGGTTGGATTGGGTGCAGTTGGATAAATTGCCCTTAAACTTGTCATAATTTCTGCAGTCAGTTGTGCGTCAGTCAAGCCCTCAGTCGTGGTAGCATAATTACCAAAAGCAAAAGCCATCAAAGCATTGGCATTAGGAGAAAATTTATTTATATTCAAAAAATAATTATATTGTCCTTTTGTATTGGGCGTATAACCAATGTATTGCAAAGTATTATCCCAAAAAGTAGAAGGAAAAATTAACAAAAATTTATTGACATTGCCCATTTGCATTCTGCTTATCGCACCTGTTTTTGTGGTAGGTAAGGCAGGCGAAAACGAAATAATATTTTGTTTTAATACGCCCAAAGGCACTGTTACAATCAAATAATCAGCCTGATAACTATTCGCACCCGCAGTGATGTTGATTTGCGTTCCTGCATATTCTATATTGGTAACTCTTTGATTAAGTCTTATATCGATGCCTTGTGCTAAATATTGTGCTAATTTATCATAACCATTGGTAATAATCAAATCTGCTCCCGAAAATTTTTCGTCATCATCAAAATCCAAGGAAGACATATTCGAAACATCACCTCCCGAATCAAATTCAGTATATGCCGAAAGCATATATTTCCAAAGTCTATCGTTTATTTTTGAAGGATAAAGAGTATTAAAAACTTGCTGAAAACTTTGATTAAGATTTCCATTTGTTCTGATATTGTTCACAGCTGCTCTGTAATCTGTATAAGCGGCATCAGCCACCGCATCTGTATATGCAACTCCATTGGTATCAAAAATAGATAAACTATTATTGCTTGTCAAAAAAGTATTCATTCCTGATGGAGTTACTAAATTTGTGATTGGATTGCCCGTAGGACCGTGAATCCAACTTGCTCCTTCATCAAAAGCAATGTTTTGACTTCTATCAGTTCGTAATCTACCTCCAACTTTGTCTTGTGCCTCAATCACAGTTACGGCTACATTTCTATCTTTGAAATACTTAGCCGCCGCCAAACCTGCCACACCTGCTCCCAAAATAACAATTTTTTTAGAAGTAGTGATAGGTGCTACATCTTCTTTGTCTTTGCAACTTGTCAAAAGTTGTGGAAATAATGCCAATGCAGGCATCGTCTTAAGAAAATTCTTAAGAAATATTCTACGTTTCATAGTTGATTTTTTTAGGTTTTATTAATTATAGTTGCAAATTTATAACTATAATTTTAATTTGCAAATTTTTCTAAAATATTTTTTTTAGGACTTAAAATTAGACAAACAAATAAAAATAATAGTAAACAAAATTAAACGATTATAACAAATAAAAAATAATTTCGTTATAAATGGACTTGCGCTAAAAGTTTTGTATATATTTAAAATTTTAAGAAAAATATGTATCTATACAACAAAATTAGTAATTTTTTTAACATTTTAATTAATATACGAACATTTTACAGTAACTAATTTTTCACTAATGGTAGAATTTTTAGCAGTCATTACTTCCTTTATTTGTGTTTATCATAATATCAAAGCAAAATGGCAAGCGTGGATTTGGTCTATTTTGGCTTGTGTTTTATATGCGTTTGTGTTGTATGAAAGTAAATCTTGGGCAAATTTTGGGTTACAATTTTGTTTTATTTTGATTAGTTTTTATGGTTTATATGAATGGCTTTTGAAAAAAAAGATAGATAAAAACCAAAAATTAAGACAAATTTCAAATCTTAGTTTGTTTCAATTCATTATTTTATTTATTTTACTTTTTATTTTTAGTTGTGTTATCTTTTTTTCAGATTTTTCAACGTTATTTATTTTAGATATTACAACCACTTTTTTAAGCCTAATTGCTCAATATTTATTAGCCATCAAAAAAATTGAAAATTGGTTTTTTTGGATATTTGCAAATGTTTTATATTTGATTATGTTTTTTTTGTTAAGTTTATATTGGAGTATTTTGTTATATTTTATTTTTATATTGATGGCTTTTTCAGGTTTTTTATTGTGGAGAAAAGAACAAATTACAAAATCTCATCAAAACTAAATAATCAAATTTTTTTTAATAATTTTTAAATAAAATTTGTTTTCTTAAAATAAAACCTTTACCTTTGTAACAAGAAATTTTATTAGCATAATTTATGGTGTTTCGCCATAGTTTGAAGTATTGTTAAATATTCTTCAACAAACTAATATGTCATTCAGCGTGCTAATTGCTTAGGGGTGGAGGTAAGCAATTAGTAATCACTGAATAGGCAGTAGCCTAATTTATAATTGCTTACCTCCACCCCTAAGCAACCGCTACGCTTACAGTAATATCAGTTGTTGTGAGCAAGAAGTAATAAGTTCTAAAAAAAATCAACAAATCATACTATCTTTTTAGTGTGATTTGTTGTTATTAAAAGCCTATTTGATTTAATTTTTATGAACTATAAATAAAATTATTTGTCATATAATTTCTTTTTTTCTTATATCTAAAATATATTTTACAAACAAAATCATTAATTTAAAAAAATGAAAACTATCAACGATTTTAATTTTCAAAACCGAAAAGCAGTTATCCGAGTAGATTTTAATGTGCCTTTGGATAGTGCTTATCAAATCACAGATGCCACACGCATAGATGCCGCCTTGCCAACTATCAACAAAATTTTGAAGGACGGCGGAAGTGCTATTTTGATGTCGCACTTAGGACGACCAAAAGGTGGCTACGAAGAAAAATTTTCACTACAACATTTGGTTGCTGATTTATCAAAAAAATTAAATCTACATGTAAAATTTGCTACTGATTGTATTGGTGAAGATGCGGTAGAATTAGCAAAAAATCTAAAAAGTGGGGAAGTTTTATTGTTAGAAAATCTCCGTTTTTATAAAGAAGAAGAAAAAGGTGATAGAGATTTTGCTCAAAAATTAGCAAAATTAGGTGATATTTATGTCAATGACGCGTTTGGAACTGCACACAGAGCGCATGCTTCAACGGCAATTATGGCAGAATTTCATACTGATAAATGTGCAGGTTTTGTGATGCACGCCGAATTAGAAAATGCTGAAAAAGTACTTTCAAACGCTCAAAGACCTTTTACAGCGATTATGGGTGGGGCTAAAATTTCTGATAAAATTTTGGTCATCGAACAATTATTAGATAAAGTTGATAATTTATTGATTGCAGGTGGAATGGCTTATACTTTTTTTAAAGCAATGGGTGGAAATATTGGAAAATCATTGGTGGAAGAAGATAGATTGGAATTAGCAAAATCTTTGATTGAAAAAGCAAAAAATAAAAATATCAATTTATTATTACCTATCGATTCGGTGGTGGCTGATGCTTTTAGCAATGATGCCAACACACAAATTGCTGACAATATGAATATTCCTGATGGATTTATGGGCTTGGATATTGCAGACAAAGCAATTGCAGAATTTTCAGCAGTTATTAAAAACTCTAAAACTATTCTTTGGAATGGACCCGCAGGCGTGTTCGAAATGTCAAATTTCGCAAAAGGCACAAATGCTATCGCACAAGCAGTAGTGGAAGCAACAGAAAATGGTGGTTTTTCATTAATTGGTGGTGGCGATTCTGCTGCTGCGGTCAATAGTTTAGGGTATGGAGAAAAAGTTTCTTATGTTTCGACAGGTGGAGGAGCATTATTAGAATATATGGAAGGAAAAATTTTACCGGGTGTAGCTGCTTTGTAAATATTTTTCTAAAAATTAAAAAAGATTGATTTTTGAAATCAATCTTTTTTTTTGTTTTATTCATATTTTTCACACCAACTTTTTTAAACAAAACTCTTTAGTAATAATAATTTCTTTTTGATTTTTATTACTTGGCGTTTCAAACATCATATCGGTCATAATTTTTTCACAAACTGCTCTCAAACCTCTTGCACCTAATTGTGTTGTCATCGCATATTCAGCAATACAATCTAAGGCATCTCCTTCAAATTGAAGTTTAGTATTATCCAAAGAAAATAATTTTTGATATTGTTTGATGATAGCATTATTAGGTTCTGTCAAAATATTTCGAATAGCGGTTTTATCCAAAGGATTTAAGTGAATTAAAATAGGTAATCGCCCCAAAATCTCAGGAATAAGTCCAAATTTTTTTACATCTTGATGCACTACTTTTGCCAAAATATCTTCTTCTTTTAATTCAGATTTTTCTTTTTCTTCTTTAAAACCAATGACGCGATTGTTCAATCTATTCGAGATAATATCTTTCAAACCTACAAAAGCACCACCACAAATAAACAAAATATTATCTGTATTGAGTTGAATCATTTTTGCCTCTGGGTGTTTGCGACCACCATTAGGCGGTACATTTACGATTGAGCCTTCCAAAATTTTTAACAAACTTTGTTGTACGCCTTCGCCTCCAACATCTCTTGTAATCGATGGATTGTCACCTTTTTTATTGATTTTATCTATTTCGTCGAGATAAACAATACCCTTTTCTGCCATTTCGACATCATAATCGCAGGCTTGCAAAAGCGAAGTAAGTACAGTTTCGACATCATCACCTACATAACCCGCTTCTGTGATAGAAGTTGCGTCAGCAATTGTAAAAGGAACTTGTAAGATTTTTGCCAAAGTGCGAGCCAAGTAAGTTTTGCCAGTTCCTGTTTCTCCAATCATCAAAATATTAGATTTTTCGAGAACAATATCTTCGTCATTTTTATTTTTTTCCTTAAAAATCAATCTTTTATAATGATTATAAACCGCGACAGTCAATACTTTTTTTGCTTCTTCTTGTCCTATCACAAACTTATCCAAATGTTTTTTCATTTCTTGGGGTGTGATAAGTTGGATAGGTTTTGTTTTGTTTTTATTTTTGTTTTTTTGTGTAGTAGAATTGCTTGGTCCCAATTGTTCCTCCACTAATTTATTTGCCTCTTCCACACATTCATTACAAATACTTGCTTTATCACCTGTGATGAGCATAAAAAATTCATTTTCTTCGCGTCCACAAAAATGACAAATATTTTTTCTATTTTTATTCTGCACTTTTTATGTTTTTTTTTAAGTGTTATTATTTTGTTAGATATATTTATTCTGCAAAATTAGTTATTTTTAGGATAAAAAAAAATATTATTTTAATTTTGTTTTATTACACTCAAAAAATATTATTATTTTTTAGCAGAACATTATCAATCATAAAAAAATAGTAAAACAAAGTAAAAAGTTAAATTATCAAAAAAATAAAAAATAAATTCAAAAGTAATTTGCCAGAGCAATAAAAAATTTATAATTTTGCAAAGATAAAGTAATTTTATTTTTTTAGTTACTTGTAAAATTTTCGTATATTAATTAAAATGGCGAAATATTTGTTTTACGCTCTTGCTTGTGTCCCACAAACGAATGTTGGTTTTACGCCCTCGCTTGTGTCCCACAAGCGAATGTTGTAACTGTACCAACGAAGACTGCTTGTGGGACACAAGCAGGGGCGAATAGGTTGTGTAGATACATATTTTTCTTAAAATTTCAAATATATACAAAATTTTTACAGCAAGTTTTTTTATTTTAATAATTTTTTATTTTCCATAAATTAGTTTCAATGAATTTTTTTGTATATTTATTTTTAAAAATAATTTCAAAATTACCTTTTTGGGCAATTTATTTATTGAGTGATTTTTTGTTTTTGATAATTTTTTATGTATTAAAATATAGAAAAAAAATCATAAAAAATAATTTACAAATAGCTTTTCCACAAAAAAATAAAAAAGAAATTCAAAAAATAATAAAAAATTTTTATGTGTATTTGATTGATGTGATGTTAGAAACACTCAAAATGTCAAATATTTCTGAAACAACACTCCAAAAAAGAATTTATTTTAAAGATTTATCCATTATTAATCAATTATCAACTCAAAAAAAGAATTTTATTTTGGCTTTGGGACATTGTGGAAATTGGGAATGGGGTTCAGCAGCTTTTCAAACGCAAACTCAATACCAAATTTTAGTCGTCTATAAACCATTGTCTAATGATTTTTTTGATAATTTAGTTTTGAAATGGAGAACCCGATTTGGACAAAAAGCCTCTGCTATGAAAGCCACTTTACGCAATATGATTCAATTAAAAAACGAACTTTTTGCTACTGCTTTGATTGCCGACCAACGCCCAGAAAATCCAAATGACGCACATTGGAGTAGTTTTTTGAACCAAGAAGCTGGTTTTTTGTGGGGGACAGAAAAACTATCACAAAAATTTAATTATCCTGTTGTTTTTGCCAATGTCATCAAAGAAAAAAGAGGATATTATGCCATAGAACTAAAACTATTAGAAGAAAATCCTACACAAACCAAAGAAGGAGAAATTACACAAAAATTTATCGAACAATTGGAATTTTCTATCCAAAAATATCCTGAAACTTGGCTCTGGTCACACGATAGATGGAAACATCAAAACCCTCAAAAATAAAAAACTTCATTTGTAGAAAATGAAGTTTTTTATTTTGAACTTCGTGCAAGCGTGGACACTTGCACGAGATATTAACTGGTGCAAGCGTCCACCACACTTGCACGAGATATTAACTGGTGAAGCGTCCACGCTTGCACCAAAATAACCTAAATAGTTACATTTATTCAATCACAAGTTTATGGTGCGTCATTTGCATTTTTCCAATTACTTTTAACAAATACATACCTTTCGGTAGGTCAGTCAGAGGCATAGTGATTGCTTTTGAAAACTCAACTTCTTTTGTTACTTGTCCGTTCATATTTATCAAAATTACTTTTGCTTTTTCTAAATTCTCACCTCCTTCAATCACTACATATTCTTGTGCAGGATTTGGATAAACTTTCACTTGCAAAATTTGTGTATTTCTTACCACAACCCAATTTGAATATTGCACACTGCCATCATTATCAATCGATTTAAGTCTATAATAAGACAAACCCAACAAAGGTAATTCGTCTTTCGAATCATAACTAATAGGTGTTGCACTAAAACCTGTTGCTTGTTTTTGGGCAACTATTGTAATGCTTTGCATAGACGCATCTGCTCTTTCTATTTCAAAACGATTGACATTAATTTCTGTGATAGTAGTCCAATCAATTTTAACTTTATCGCCTTGAAAATATGCCTTAAATTCTCCCAAAGAAATAGGTAAAGCAACAATGTCGCCCGGCACACTCCAACCTGTAATCACAGACGAACCTGTTGGGCTATTCGCACCGTTTTCTGTACGTGAACAACTTGTATTACAATTTAAACCACCAATTCCTGGGGTGCTTACAAAGTTTGCATTCGCCGCTTGCGCGGGAGGAACGGGATTTTTAAGTAATATCGGACCTATTCCTCCACCACCGCCACCGCCATGTATTGCATCACTATTTACATCACTTCCATTTCCACCATTTGCGTTTACATTCAAAGTAGCCGTTAAGTTATAACTCAAAACATCTAACAAAATAGTGCCACCGCCACCGCCACCGCCACCGCCATCATTGGAAGGAGTAGCAATATTATTAACACCATTTGCATAAAAACCTCGTGTAGAAGGACTTGATACATTCACAGTCAAAACTCCTGCACGTACTAAAATAATTCCGCCTCCTCTTGTGCCATTGGTAGCCGCATTGTTATTTTGTTGTCCTGCGCCACCGCCACCGCCCATAAAAATTTTATTGGCTATTGTATTATACGTCAAAGCAACTCCTTTAATTCCTGAGCCTGTCGCGGTTCCACCTGAACAACTTCCTGCACCAGGCCAGCCATCTCCACCATTTCCACCGATACTAAAATTACTTCCACCGCCACCGCCAGCATTGTGTTCGTTACCACCACCGCCACCATTCAGCATATTTCCTCGTCCAAAATTAAAACCAGCAATACTATTAAACGTATAATCTGCAACGCTTTCTCCTTTTGCCGCAGGGTACTGAGTACCACAAGAATTATCTGTATCAGTAGAACGATAAGTAAAAGAATTTAAACTTCCTCCGCCACTATTCACATTGCTTACTCCTCCTAAAAAACCTGTTCCACTGGCATCAATAGTTGCTCCGATGGTCAATGTTTGTTTAGCCTCAAAACTAATCACTCCTCCGCGCCCAAGTGTTGAATCCCAATTGATTGTAGTAATATTTCCATTTACATTTGCATTAATATATTGCGGAACAGAAACAATTTGAATACTACCATTAATATTATAACCACGTATAAAATTACTTTTAAGCGTAATTGTATAAGGTTCTGAAGAACCGACAATATTTTGAATACTAATTAATTCATAATTTCCTGCATTGTTTATGTTCACAAGATTACCAAAGTTATTATCGTTTGTAGTAGTAACGGAAGCCCCTTTCATTTGAACAATCATAATTTTTTTATTTATTCCAAATTCACTTGCTACTGTTGCACCTGCTGGCGAAGTTGCCAAACTAATATTATCAATTGTAATTGTGTTAGTTGTGATAGATGTTACTCTTGCAAAACTATTGATTCGCCCACTTATATTGGTAGTTTGAGCAAAGCTAACAAAGTTAAACAAAGAGGTTAGCAATAGGCTAAAAAATATCTTTTTCATTTTTATATTGTATTTTCTTATTTTTAATACATTCATATATGTAATATTTACCTAAAAAGTAAACAAAAAATATACGCTAAAATAACTAACAAAAAACGTACTAAATTTATAAATGAATTTAATTTAGTACATAATTAATTGAAAATCAATAGATTATATATTTATTTATGTTATAAAAAAAATATAAAATTTATCAAAATGGGAAAATAAAGTTTTATAATAGGAAAAAATTATGTATGTTTTTTACTTTTTAATACATTATTTTGAAAAAAATTATTGATTATAAAAGTTTTAACCATAGCAATTTACAAAAATGATAAACAAATTTGTGTATTTCGATAGCATCTTCGAAATCAAATAAAAAAATGATTTAAAAATGTATTAAAAAAAATACTTACTAAAAAACATCGACAAAGAGCAATAAAAAATGAAATCTGTTTTAGAATTTTAAATATTTTAGTAAAAATTAAAAAATTGGCACATATTTCGTGTATTTACTAATCAAAATAAAAATATTTTTACACTAAAATTGATACATCAAAATAAAAAATTATCAAATTTTAAAAATACTTTATAAAAATTGTGAATAGACCACTTTTTGAAGTTTCAACACTTATACGTCCTTCTTTATTTGAAAATATGCTTACTCGTCGCCCTCGTAGAAATCGTAAAACGGCTGTCATTCGTGAATTAGCCCAAGAAAATTATATACAAAAAGAACAACTTATTTTTCCTTTATTTTTGATTGAAGGTGAATCAAAACGCATCGAAGTAAGTAGTATGCCTAATATTTACAGATATTCCTTAGATTTTTTATTAGAAGAAATCGCCGAATGTATTGAATTAGGAATCCAAACTTTTGCTCCTTTTCCATCTTTGAGAGAAGAATTAAAAGATGATTTTGCTTCTGAATCTTACAATGAAAGTAATTTTTATTTGGAAGCAATCAGAGAAATTAAAAGACAATTTCCTGATGTTTGTTTGGTAACTGATGTCGCTATGGATCCATATAGCTCGACAGGGCATGATGGTCTGGTCGAAAATGGAAAAATTTTGAATGATGAAACTCTCGAAATTTTGGGAAAAATGGCAATCGCACAAGCAGAAGCAGGAGCAGATATTGTCGCTCCTTCAGATATGATGGACGGCAGAATTGGTTATATTCGCTCTGAACTTGACCAAGCAGGCTTTTTTGACGTATCGATTATGGCTTACACAGCCAAATATGCAAGTGCTTTTTATGGTCCGTTTAGAGATGCTTTAGAATCAGCCCCTAAATTTGGAGATAAAAAAACGTACCAAATGAACCCCGCAAACATACGTGAGGCATTGATGGAAGCAGAATTAGATTTTCAAGAAGGAGCAGATTTTATGATGGTAAAACCAGCCTTGCCTTATTTAGATGTTATCCAAACTTTGAAACATAATTTTAATATACCGATTGCCGCTTATAATGTCAGTGGAGAATATGCGATGATAAAAGCCGCCGCACAACGCCGTTGGATTGATGGTGAAAAAGCAATGCTTGAAACTTTAATGAGTATCAAACGAGCAGGAGCAGATGTTACTTTGACTTATTTTGCTAAGGAATTTGCAAAACTAACGCAGTACTAATCTAAGTTTTTAGTTGTTTTTATACATAAATCCACAAAAAAATAATTTTTTTTGTGGATTTGTTTATTTTATACAAAGGTTGTTTAAAAATTTTTGCCATATTTTTTTTTCATTTTTCCAAAAAATCCATTCAGGCAATTCGTAATTTTGATAAAAATTTTCAAATTTAATATCTTGACTTTCATTAAAATCAATAAAAATAGTACTTTTAAAGTTAAATTGTGTAAAAAAGTTTTCCCAATGTATATTTTTTTGAATTAACATAATTTTTTGTAATGCTAATCCTTCATAAAATTTGGTAGGAATGCGTTGTAATAAATGTTTTTCAGGTAAATAAGGCATCAATAAAACATCATTTTTTTCTATATTTTCTATGATTTTTGTGTATGGAATTGGTTTTGTATCTGCTAAAAAATTTATCCAATGATAATTTTTTGATATATTTTTTAATTTATCAAAATCAGTGATTTTAGCGCAATTTCCAATAATTGTCAAAGAAAAATCAGGGATTTTTTTTTGCATTTTAATTGCCCAATCTATACCCAAAAAAACGCCATAACTTTCGCCTAATGTGCCTGCTATGATAAAATTATGATGTGATTTTTTTTCTATTTGTAGTGATATTTTTGGAGAAATAGTGGTTTTATTTTCTAAAATAATGCTTTTTTTTTGAATAAACGGCATTTCTTCTATATAAATTTTTTCTGCAACCAAATAAGTATGAATAAATTTATCAGCCCATTTTTCAATAGTTCTAATTGTTTTTGCGAATAAACTTCGGATTATTTTTGGGTAAGTATTTGAATATAAAACATTGGCGGCATAGTTTTCTCTTACATCATATATTAAAATAATGTTATTTTTTTTAGCATATTGAACTGCACTTGGCAATAATTCCGCAGTACAAACAATCAAATGAGTAGGTTTTATTTTTTTGAGTAATTGATATAGTTTGAAATTGGCTCGCAAACGTTGCCAAGAAAGGCGAGAAAAATTAAAAATAGGATAAAAAAAAACATTATTTGGCGTATTTTCAAGATTATTTTGAGTACTGAAGCCAATCAAATGCCAAGCCACATCAGGCATAACTTCCAAACCCGAAAGCACTAATTTTTTATACATACGAATATCGTCTACAGGTTTGAGTGTAGAAGCGAGTGCAATACTAATATTTGACTTCGATGCCATGATATTTTTGTTGGATTTCATAATCTTTTCGAAGAGGGTAGCCCTCCCAATCGGCAGGCATCAAAATTCTTCGCAAATCAGGATGTCCTTCAAAAACAATTCCTAATAAGTCAAAAGCCTCTCTTTCGTGCCAATTTGCCGCTTTCCAAATATGACTTACACTTTTTAAAGTAGGATTTTCACGTGATAGTTCTACACGCAAGCAAATTTGTCTATCAAAAGGAATCGAACTTAAATGATACAAAACCTCCATCGAATTAGCCGTTTTTCCGTTGTCAATGGCTGTCAAACAACTTAAAAAATCAAAATAAGTAAGTTCATTTCTGTATAAATAATCACAAATTTCAGCATTTTTTTCTGCGGGAATCGTAATAGTTTGTGGAACACTTGTTTCATCACTTGCCAAAATAGATTTTGCTCCAAATTGTTGAGCGATAATTTCTTGTAATTGTTTAATATTCATCGTTTTATTTTTTTAAATTTCCTCAATTTCAATTGGTTTTTGGCAAGTTTTTCCATAACAAATATAAATGAGTGTTTTGTTTTTAGGGCTTGTTTTTCCCTCAAATAATTCAAAATCATTATTTTCATTTTCGGCAGCCAACACAATAAAATTCGTTTTAAATTTATGAATAATTTTTTGTGAAGCTTCCAAATATTGCTTACCAACAATCACGATTTGTGCCAATTCCTGCGTGTGCAATGTATATGTATATGCCCAATTGCCAAGATATTCTATATTATTTTCGAGTAATTTTGTCATTTGCAAACACATTTTCAAAGAAATATCAATATAATTTTGATTAGAAGTAATATTACCTAAATAAAATAAATTTTTTGCCATCATCGAATTAGAAGCAGGCATTACATTATCAAAAATTTCTTTCTTACGAGCAATCAATTTTTCAGCATTTACATCAGTATAAAAAAATAAATTTTCTGCTTCGTCCCAAAAATTTTTCATACAATATTGCATTAATTTTTCTGCAAAATCAATATATTTTTTATTAAAATGGGTTTGATACAAAGCCAAAAAACCTTCTATCACACACGCATAATCTTCGAGATATGCGGTTAAATTTCCTTGATTATTTTTTTCTTGTCGGTATAATTTTTCATTTTGAAAAAGCGTATTTTGAATAAAAAAAGCTAATTTTTCAGCATTTTCGAGTATATTTTTTTGTAGTGTTGTATCTGAAATACTGCGATAAAAACGACATAAACCTGTTAGAGTCAGTCCATTCCACGCCGTAATGATTTTATAATCTGTACTTGGTTTTATTCTTTTTTCTCTTTGGGTGAATAATTTATGTTTCCAATTTTTAATTTTTTGTATTATGATTTCTTCAGAAATTTGGTGTGCTTGCGCAAAAGTCTGCGGTGTAAATTCACAATATAAAATATTTTGGTTTTCTTCCCAATTTCCGTTTTTTTCAATTTGATAATATTGCACAAATAAATTAAAATCCGCCAAATCTTTTTCGTTATTTTCCCATAATTTTTCGAGTTCTTGCCAATGCCAAACATAAAATTTTCCTTCTATGCCTTCACTATCAGCATCAATAGCTGCCAAAAAACCATTATTTTTTGCTTGTAATTCTCTCAACAAAAATTCATAAATACTAATAGTAATACCATAATAAAATTTTTTTTTGGTTATCAAATAAGCATCAGAGTAAAGGCTTAAAAGTTGTGCATTATCATATAACATTTTTTCAAAATGAGGAGCAAACCAATTTTCATCAACCGAGTAACGAGCAAATCCGCCACCAATTTGGTCGTTTATACCTCCTAAACCAATTTGAAACAAAGTCAGTTCGGTTTGTTGTAGTGCTTTCTGGGTTAAAATATTTTTAGTTGAAATTTGAGAAAAAAGCAATAAAAACTCCCATAAACAAGGCATTATAAACTTGGGTGCTTTTTCCATTCCTCCTTTTCTGGTATCAAAATTATCGATTAAATCTTCAAAAGAACTTTCTAAAATTTCAAAATTTATTTCTTTTTTGGTATGAGATAAACCATATTTTTCGACTTCTGAGGCATTGATAATTTGTTTAAAATTTTGAGCAGATTTTTGCAAATCATCATTTTGAGTTTGAAAAACTTTTACAATTTGCGTCAATAAATTTATCCAATCTTGTGTTGGAAAATAAGTTCCTGCATAAAAAGGCTCGCCTGTTGGCATCAAAAAAGCATTTAAAGGCCAGCCACCGCGTTGTCCCATGGCTTGTAATGAGTCCATATAAATAGCATCAATATCTGGTCTTTCTTCTCTATCTATTTTTATGGAGATAAAATTTTTATTCATAATTTGAGCAACTTGCTCATTTTCAAAACTTTCTCTTTCCATTACGTGGCACCAATGACAAGCCGAATAACCAATACTTACAATCACAGGCTTGTTTTCCGAGCGTGCTTTTTCTAATGTTGTATCATTCCATTCGTGCCAATCAACAGGATTATGTGCGTGTTGTTTGAGGTAGGGACTATGTGCGAATTGTAATTGGTTCATCAATTTTTAAGTTTGCTTTTGTTTTTTTAGAACATTTTTTGTAGGTGAAAAGTTTTTTTTCTAATTATAAAAAGATGAAAAAAGTTATGATATTCTGATAATTTTTAGTAAAAATTTAGAGATCTTTTAAAGGTTTTTTACACTTAATGTATTAGTGGTCAAAAAAAAGTAAATCATAATTTTACTTTTTTATATTGCGTAATTCTTCTATTTGTTCAAAGGTTAATTCTGTTGCTTTTGCAATAAATTCGTTATTTGAACCCAATAAAATTAAGTTTTTAGCAATTTCAAGTGCTTTTTCTTGCTTTGCTTCCAATTCACGTGTATATTCCACACTTATCTCGATACGTCTATTTTCTATTGAGCGGTCATACATTTTCTTTTCTTCTTCTGTCAAAGTTTCATAACGTAGTTTTTCTTTTGCTTTGTCCAAACCTTTTGCTTTGAAAGTGTCTTTTACTTCG
>RDXZ01000073.1 GCA_004293265.1 Bacteroidota bacterium
TAAAAATTTTGTATATTAATCAAAATGGCGAAATATTTGTTTTACGCCCTCGCTTGTGTCCCACAAGCGAATATTGTAACAAACAAATCTTACACCAACGATGACTGCTTGTGGGACACAAGCAGGGGCGAAAAAATCCGTTTTAATCCGCAAAATCCGCGTTATCCGCGTGCTTTTTGTGATAGTTTCCCAACTGGTCTTAGCGTCATTTCAAGTGTTACGCTTGAGAATATTCACTTTATAACATCATCTTTGCAGGTTTTTATAATGTTATTTTCTCTTGCATTTGAACAAATAATTATATTTTTTTGTTATCAAATAGGCACAAAATATGCTTGTATTTGTAATTGCTCAAACGTAATGCTTTAAGTTTGATAGGTCTTAGCAGGGCTTCTGAACGCACAAGGAACATTCAACGCAAAATTTTTGTTTTGCTTAAAATAAGAAACTAAGGATTATTTGATACACTTACAACGTTATTCTTTTGTTATAAAAATTTACTAATATCAAATTATAAAAATTATGAAATCTTTTTTGCTATTTTTTCAGATGATGGCTATTATTATTCACATAAAAGCACAACAAATTCCTGACTCAAAAAATTATACCATTGTCTATTATCCCAAAACTAGCAAAGCAAAAATTTCTATCGTAAACAAAAACTACAAAGAAGCCTTGACACATTATAAAAGTGCTTTTAAATCCGTAAAACGCAGTTTTTCGTCTGATGTTTATAATGCAATGGTTTGCAGTATTATGATAAATAACTATGATCAAGCCATTGTGTTTGCAGATACTTTATTTGATAAAGGTATTAATATAGAGAAAATACAAAAGAAAATAACAGAATTTCCAGATATTTTTTCATCTTTTGAACAATCAACACAATGGCAAAAAACAAAAAAAGAATATCCTAATCGTAAACAAAAATACTTAAGACCAAAAGAAAAAGAAGTAAAAGATTTTTTGTCATACCTTTCAGACTTAGACCAGAAGCCAAGAGGTATTAAAAATAATATTCCTGATACACTTATTTTCAAAGGCAAAAAAATAAACACTAAAAATATAGATAGAATGGATAGTCTTACTATGGCTGAATTTAAACTTTTTATCAAAGAAAAAGGATTTCCTTCTGAAGATGTGATTGGTAAATTAGATATTCATGAATCTAATTATCCATTTAATCTTTTGATGATACATTATTCTTATCTCAAAAGTTTTCATCAAGATTTTGATGAAATGTTATTGAATGAAGTTAAAAAAGGAAATTTTTATGTGGAAAATTACATGTACTTAGCAGATAGATATATGGGTGCGCCTAACTTGAGTAAAACTGAAGTACCTTATGGTTGTATTGGTTTTTGTTGTTATACTGATAAAGATGTAGCCATAATGGATAAAGAAACAAGAGAAAAATTATTTAAAGAATGTTTGTGGCGTGTACCCAAATCATATATTGCGAACCAAGATAAACTCGATATCAATAGAAAAAAGTTAGGTGTAAATACCTTTTCTGAGTTTTTAAAAACAGCGATTTTCTCAACAGAAAATAGATATTTTGAGTTAGAAATCAGTTCTGCTTTTATGGTAGCAGGTAAGAACTATGAAGTAAAGTTTAAAGATAAATTAGAGTTATTGGAAATTATAAAAAAATAGAAAAAATTTAGGTTGTTGCTTTTATTTTCATAGGCAATAACGAAATAGGAGTTTCTTTATAAATTTACATTAAAATAAAAAGGTTCTTCTAATATTTATGCGGATAAAATTTATAAAAATAAAAAATCCGTTTTAATCCGCAAAATCCGCGTTATCCGCGTGCTTCTTGTGATAGTTTTCAGTATAAATTTTCTAAGAATCAATAAAAAACAAATGAAACATTTATTATTTTTCCTTATATTATTTTCTCAAAATAATATTTTTTCTCAAAATTATAGAGATATTCCTGATACTTTTTATAAGTCAATGCAACTCAATCTATACTTAGACTCTGATACAAACAAGGTTGAAAAATATTTTACCGATTTTAAGACAAATAAATTCAAAAAGTGCGGAAAAATCTAAATTTATTTTATCATTTTTTCCCCACCAACACTTTTCTGTTGTTTTTTTGAGGGACTAAATAGATATATCAGATTTATTTTTTATTGATAAACTTTTTTAAATTTTCATTGGCAGTTTTTTGAACTTTTTGGTGCAAATAAGTTGTCCAACCTAAAAAAAATCCCATATAACCTAAAGCTTGTCTTGCCCAAGTATAAAAATCAAAATGCTCAGTGTGTTTAGTAATTTTACCATTCTCAAATTCAAAATCTGCTTTGATATGATTGATAACTTTGTTGCCTGTTCCCGAAAAAGTATAGGTAGCAATCCATTCAGCACTTCCATTTTTATCGTTTGCGACTATATTTTTAAATTCTAATGTTAAATCTTTTCCTCTACTGAGGAGCATTTCCCACATATTTCGGACTTCGTTGGCGTTCAAATTAGGAAAAATAGTATCACTAAAAACTGCTTTGTCATCATAACAATTTCTCAAAGTAGCATAATCTTTCTGTTGAAAAGATGTGTAAAGTGTTTTGATTAAGTTTTCGTTTGTATTCATTTGTAAAAAAAAAAAGTTACTTTATAAAAAATGATTGGCTTTTTATAAAGTAACAAGTGAGGAATTTTTTTATCTTTTTATTTTAGCTTCAATAGAATGTTGTGTGTGCGGAACCGCTTTTAGTCTTTCTTTGGGAATTAGTTTTCCAGTATCAATACAAACGCCATAAGTTTTATTTTTAACTCTTACCACTGCTAATTCAAGTTGATGAATAAATTTTTGTTGTCGTGCTGCTAATTGGTTTAAATTTTCTTTTTCGGCTGTGTCTGCCCCATCTTCCATAGGTTTGTTTCCTGAATTATAATCTAAATCAGCATCAAATCTGCGTGAGATTCTTCCTCTGATATAGTCAAACTCTTGTTTTGCTTCTTTGAGTTTGTCGTTAATTAAAACTTCAAATTCTCTGAGGTCTTGGTCTGAATAACGAGCCACAATAGTTTCGTTTATTACTTCCATTTTAAATAAATTAGAAAAGTGAATATTTATTAATTGTTACAAAAAGTGATGTAATATTTTGCTATTTATAAAACGTTTGCAATGAAAAAAATATTTAAAAAATAACAACTATTTTTAATTTATTTTTTGCAAAATAAAACATACTTTAAATTTTTAAAGTGCAAAATTAGAGATAAGTTTTGTAAAATGCAAAAAAAAACTATTATTTTTTATATTTCGAAAGCTTATAGTAACATATAAAAAATAATGAAAATTTAAAGATTTATTCATTTTGATTTTGTTGTTTTATTTTTTAACAACATAACTAATATTTTATGTATGTTCTATTTCGAAATAAAAATAAAAAAAAATACCAAAAATAAAAATTTTAAACAATATTTTAATGAAAAATTAAAAAAAATAAGACTAAATATATATACGTAAAAAAAAATATAAAAATGATGTAATATTTTTTAAAAAAAGTATATCATTTTTACAACTTTTTTCGTATATTGTAAAGAGTAACATTTATATATAAAAATAAAAAAATATCTACCTAAAACTTAAAAAGTAAAAGTAAAAGTCCCAATGAGACAACTCAAAATAAATAAACAAATCACAAACCGTGAGAGCCAATCTTTAGATAAATATCTACAAGAAATTGGAAAAGTTGAACTTCTAAGACCAGAAGAAGAAGTAATTTTAGCCCGTAGAATTAGAGAAGGTGATAGCAGAGCATTGGATAGATTGACAAAAGGAAACCTAAGGTTTGTTGTTTCGGTTGCTAAACAATACCAAAATCAAGGGCTTTCGTTAGGCGACCTTATCAATGAAGGAAATGTTGGGCTAATAAAAGCCGCACAAAGATTTGATGAAACAAGAGGCTTTAAGTTCATTTCTTATGCCGTTTGGTGGATTCGTCAATCTATCTTACAATCTTTAGCCGAACAAGCAAGAATTGTACGACTACCATTGAACAAAGTAGGCTCGTTGAACAAAATCAATAAAACGGTTTCAGAATTAGAACAAAAATTTGAAAGAGAACCAACCTCCGAAGAACTATCTGATATATTGGATATTGACCAAGTAGATATTGTCAGAACTTTAAAAATTTCAGGCAGACATATTTCTGTTGATGCACCATTTAGTCAAGGGGAAGAAGGAAGTTTATTGGATATTTTGGAAAACGCAAATGTTACTAATCCTGATGCAAGCCTAATTAGTGATTCTTTAAAAAAAGAAATTCAAAGGACTTTAACTTTGTTGCCAGAAAGAGAATCTGATATTTTAACGCATTTTTTTGGTTTAAATGGTTCTTATCCTTTAAGCTTGGAAGAGATTGCAGAAAAATTTGATTTGACAAGAGAAAGAGTAAGACAAATCAAAGAAAAAGCATTGAAAAAATTAAGAGCAAGTTCTAAAAATCAAGCCTTAGTTCCTTATTTGTAGTTTTTAACTTTTAATTTATTTTTTTTATGTAAAAAAAAATTACAATTTATACAATTTAATCATTATATTACTATTTATTTTCCACAAAAAAATAAATAGTAATATTTTGTTGTCAAAACAATATTTAACTCAAATTACACAATGAAATTTATTTTATTTTTACTTATTTTATTTTTTAAAATATTTTTATTAGAAGCACAACAAGTTTTATCTGAAGAAGATTTATCTAAAAAACCAATGTATTCTAATTTTGCACGTGCCTATCAAAAATCAGAAGAAGTATATAAAATTACACTCAAAAGTGGGAGTAGTATTTATGGAAAAATTGATGGATTGCCAATTGATATTGATACTTTAAAAAATTTACAATTTATTCAAGTTATCAACGAAAAACTACAAAATCTTCCCCCAAGATTTGCCAAACTACAATATATGCAACAAATTTATATGAGTGGTAATAAATTTCCTGTGATTCCGCCTGCTATTTATGTGCTTAAAAATTTAAAAAGATTAGATTTGCAAAAAAATGAAATCTCGATTATTGTCAATGATATTGATAAATTAGAAAATTTAGAATATTTATATTTAAACGATAATCCTCTCGTTTTTTTATCCGTAGAACATTTTAGAAAACTAAAAAAATTAAAATTTTTGAATATAAAAAATACAAAATTACCCGAGCCAATTATCAAAGATTTAAAAAAATATTTGACTTGGGTAAAAATTGACGTAAATTATTGATCGTTTTGTTATCTGCATAATATCAAAATAAATAAAAAAAATGTAACTATTTAGGTTATTTTGGTGCAAGCGTGGACGTTTGCACCAGTAATATCTCGTGCAAGCGTCCACGCTTGCACGAAGTTCAAAAACACACTTTTTTTTTGAAAAAAAGTGTGTTTTTTTGTTTCAATTTTATTTTTTTATTTCAATTGAGCCAATAAATCTTCTAAATTTTTTTCCAAAGTATGTTTAGTTTTTTTAGCCAATTCGAGACCTTTGGTGGCTTTTTGTTTTGCCTGTTCTTTTTTATCTAACCTTTTCAAAAGATTAGCAACTGCATACAAAGTCGTTGGATTTTTTTCTAAACGCTCTGCTTTTTCTGCGAACACAAGTGCTTTTGTTAATACCTCTTTGTCTTCGCCTTGTCCGTACATATTAGCAAAATCAATCAACTCAACCCAATCATCACAATAAGTATTGCCATAAATATCTAATTTTTCATTAAAACCTTTTCCTTGCACGTATCTTGCATAAAAAACATCTAATCTTGCATTGATTTTTTTGCTATCATTAGGAAATTTTTTCTCATTGTTTTTTTTCAAACTTTCGTATTTTACGCTATCTTTTGCTTGAAAAATGGCACTAATTTCTTCCAAAATTGAGTTAAACAAAATGGTATTATATCGATTCGCACCCATATCCCATTTCATTATTTTGTTACGATTAGTCAAAACCATATCTGTAATTTTTTGATTTTTTCTTGATGCGTGCATCAAATAATCAGCATTATCTTCTTCTATCCATTTTGATTCGGGAATATTTTGCAAATATGTGATAGAAATATCAGGGATTCTTGATTCATCTCCTGCTTCTTGTAAAGCGGCAAAATATTTTTTCATAAACTCTTTTGATTTTTCACCTTTTTCAAATTTTTCTTGTAAAGATAAAATTTGTTTATCAGGATTTAAAGCATTTTTACCTAATTCAACGAAGCCGTTTGAATCTCTGCCGCCCACTGCTCTGTGTGCCATTTCGCCTTTTTCATTAAAAAATAAAAGTGTTGGATAGGCTTGTACGCCATATTTTTGTGCAAATTTTGGTCCTTCACCTTTTTCCATATCAAATTTGTAATTGATATATTTTTCATTAAAAAATTCGCCAACTTTTGCGTCAGTAAATACATTTTTTGCCATTGCTTTACAAGGACCGCACCACTCTGCATAAGCATCAACAAAAATATATTTTTTATTTTTTTTTGCTTTTTCGACTATATCGTCCCATTTTCCTTCTTCAAATTTCATTTGTGCATATCCCCAATTCATCACTAAAAAAAGTGTTAGGAATAAAACGATTATTTTTTTCATTTTTCTAAAAAGATTTTTTTTATTTATTATTGTAACGTTATTTTTATCAATTTAGTTGCTCTCATTGATTTTTTTAGTGTAAATTATCCGTTAAAAAACCAAAATGAGCAAATTCTATTTGCCAATCTTTGGGCATTTTTTTTTCTGAATATTTTTTTCTAAGTGCATAACCCAAAACTCCTGTCGTGCTTGCTCCACCAAAACCCCAAGAAACTCGTGAGGGAGGTAAAAATATATCAATTTTTTTGAGCATAGCCACAATCCAATCTACACAATTAAATTTTTCTAAATCATATATTGGCAATGGAATATTATCTTTGATAATGTTATTTTTTAATTTAACAAAATTTTCTTTGGAAATCGGAATATTTATTTTGATTGTAAACTTTTGCCAATCTTCTCTTTCTATCAAAGCAGGCATTTTGGTATGCCAAGGATGCGCAAGGTCATCAGGCCAAAATCCTACACTTCTTCTTATCAAAGTATTGTCTTCTAAGGTTTGTTCCAAAGCAATATAAATATGCCCAACTTTTGCAAAAAAATAACCTATATGACTATTGGGAGCAGGTTCGTACAAATATAAAATAAGTTGATGTGTTTTGGCTGTACTATCTTCTCTAAAATTTTTCAAATAAGTATGTAAATATTCGTGAACCGCAATTTTTGTGTCCTCAAAAGAAACTATCTTTTGTTTTTCATTACCCCAAAAAATAGGTGCTTGGAAAAAACCAAGATATTGTTTTTCAAGAATATTTGTTGTGTTTACCAACCAAAGTTCATCTTTATTGATTTGATAATCAACACTTTGTGTTTTTTTTCCATTCAAATATTTATTGCCACTTGTTTGGTCAGAAAATAAATCAAAAGTAAAAAAATAACCTGTATAATCACCCACAATTTGTTGTGGTTGCATCAATGCCTGTAAAAAAATATTTTCATAACGTTTAAAATAAGTTTTATCTGCCACAAACATTACAATTTCTTGTTTGAATATATTTTTTTGTGCATCTAAATAAAAAACCAAATATTCATTGTCGGTTAGAAAAAAATTAACTAATTTTTTATTTTTTACCAAAGGAATAATGACAAAACTTTTTTTTTCACTTGCGTCATAAAACAATGCTTTTTCCCATATACCTTCTTTTGTAGGAAATATAATATTGTTTTGATAGTTTTTTTTAAGATAATGGAGTGTAGTTTTTTGAGCAGTTGTTAATTTATTGGAGGAAATATCAACATCAATTTTTATGTTTTTACAATGAGAAAAAAATAAAATAATTAAAATAAAAAAAAATAAAATTTGTCTTTGATACATAAAAAAATACTTTTTTGAAAATCGTTTTTGAAACATAACATCTTTCATAAAACAAGGTCTGTACCGTAGTTTACGGAGGTCTGACCTCGTTTTATGAAAAATTACACACTTTTTTAAAGTCTTATTATCCCGAACTCACGTTTTTTCGCCCCTGTTTGTGTCCCACAAGCAGTCGTAGTTGGTATAAGGCTTGTTTGTTACAATATTCGTTTTTGGGACACAAGCGAGAGCGTAGGTTTTTATACCTTTATTTTTATCTTATTTTTTGAAAAAATATCCTTTTTGTACCAAATTAAAAAATGCTTTTACAAAAGGAAAAGATGGCACAGATGCCATAATTTGTAATTCTTCTAAAAAATTACTTTCATTATCTAAAAAACGAAATATTTTTGTAGGCAAATGTTTTTCAAACATCATCTGAAAAATATCCGCTCCATTGAGTTGCTGACTTTGCATCACTTCCAATAACATACTATCATATAAACTAAAACGTTTTTCAAGCCAAGAATTAGCATAAAAAGGAGTAGAATTTGTCATCAAACTTGCTATAATTTTTTGGCTTTCTTTCTGAATATTCTGAAATGTGTAACCTGTTGAGGCTTTTGTAGCACCACCCGCCGCTCCAATATTCATCACAAAACTACTTTCTTTTTGCACAAAAGGTTCATCAAACATAGGAATTACACCAAATTCTGTTTCTTTGATTTCGTATTCATTTTCTTGAAGATGAAGAAAATTATGGATATAATTTTTGATTTCTGCTTCATATATTTCGTGTGTAAAAATATTTTGTCCAAAAATTGTATATTCGACCAAACTTTCATTTTTTGAAGTAGGTAACAAATACATAAAAGATGCCTCTCCTTTTTTTTGTGGCAATCTAAAATCCATAAAAGTTGCCGTTTCAACATCAAAAACATCTTTTTTGGTGTGTATTATCCAGCCTTTGAAATGTTGTAAATAATAATGATAAGGCTTTTTTTTGATTATTTTTTTTGTTGAGCCAGCGTTTGGAACACTATTAAACAACCATTGTGCCTCAAAATTTCCTGCATCTGTTTGCACCCACGCACACGAAGGCGTACTTCCATATATGTGAGATTTGGTGGATAAAAACGTAATATTTTTATTTTTTTTCAGATTATTTTGACAATATTGATAAAAATCTATTGCCCTAATGGTTTTGTAAACATAAGGAAAAATATCGATATTTTTTTCAAATTTTGGGTGTAAAAATGCAATTTTTTTCCATTGTTTATGAACTATTTTTTCAAAAAAACTTTCATCGGTTGTCCAAAAAGAAAAAGTTTTGTCGTTTTTATCTTTTTTTTGTGATTCAATGATTAAAATTTTTTTATCTGCAAAAAACAAATTTTCATTCATATACATCGCCAAACTCAACGCCGCCACGCCACCACCATTAAAAATAAAATCGTATTGCATTCTTTTATTGCATTTTTTTTCTTTATAATTTTTAAATTTATACAGATTTTGGTAAAAATATATGAATTTTTGTGCCTTCATTGACGATGCTTTCCACTTCAATTTTTCCACCATTTTTTTCTACAAAGTTTTTACAGAGTAAAAGTCCAAAGCCTGTTCCTTTTTCTGATTGAGTACCTGTGGTACTGATATGTTCTTCGGGTTCGAAAACTTTTTCTAAATGCTCTTTGCTCATACCTACTCCGTGGTCTTGTACCGTAATCTGCACATATCCGTTTTGATGAGTGCTGATAATTTCTATGGTTGAGTTTTTGTTAGAAAACTTAATAGCATTACTAATTAAGTTTCTCAAAATAAAGTCAGTCATATTATTATCAGCATAAATCCAAATATTGTCTTCTACATCAGTAATCAGATTGATTTCTTTGTTTTTAGCAATTTGTGTATATAAACCAACATTGTTCAAAACGATGGTCATTAGTTTTATTTTTTGAGGTTTGAACTCTATATCGCCAGTCTGTGAAAGTGACCATTGCAATAAATTTTCCAATAAATTATGCAATCTTTCTATGGATTTTTCCATATCTTCGGCAAAATTTTTGAGTTCTTCAGGTGAAAAAGCGTCTGCTTGAATTTTTAATACTCCCAAAAAACCATTCAACGTATTGAGAGGTGCGCGCAAATCGTGTGAAATAATAGAAAAAAAAGTATCTTTTACTTCGTTTAATTTAGTCAAATGTTTTTCAGAATCTTTGAGTTGATTATTGATTTGGTTCAATTCTTCGTTTTGGACTTCTAATTTTGCATTATTAACCCGTATTTCTCCCAATCTGTGATGAATTTCTTTGAGCATTACATTAAAATCTCTTGTCAATTTTCCTACTTCATCTTTAGAATTATTAACTACCAAAGAAACTTCACCTGAGAATTTTCTATCGACAGATGTTCGAATGGTATCAGAAAGTTTTTCTATAGGTTTGGTAATGATATTGGCTACCCAATAACTCAAAAATACTCCTACCGAAATCATAAACAAAATAATACTTCCAAACAATTTAAACAAATAATTTTCTATCAAAATTACTTCTTTATTCACTGCATAGACCAATTTTTCCATCAAATTAGTTGTTTCTTCTGAATAAAATCGCAGTTTTTTCTGAAGTCCTTGATTTTTATCTGTTCCTAATGTTTCTTCAATTTGAATAATTTGGCTCAAAGTACTTTCGTATTCTGCCAAAGTTTTTAGTAATTCAAATTGTTCTTTTTCTAATAATCTTGGGGTAGATTTTGCTTCTTCGGTTACAGATTGGAGTCTTTTTGCCAATTCATAACAATCGTCTATTTTTAGTTTTGCGGTTTCGCCTACGTATAAATTTTTGACTTCGGGATAAGAATTTTCATATTTTTTTTCTAAATGATGATAATGTTCTATCAATTCACCTTCTAAACCAGAGGTAGTCCAACCTCTTTTTATGAGTTTATCAGTAATTTCTTTAAAAGTTTTTTCGTAAGTTTCGAGTTGTTGAATAATACGTTTTATATCTTCTTTGATATTATTTTTTTGTGTTTTGAGTGTTTTTACTCCATTCATTTCCAACAATTTATACAATTGTTTTTTGAGTGTGTCTAATAATTTATGATGTTTTTCTAAATAAGCGCTTGTTTTTTTTTCGTAAAATTGAGGATTTGAAGCATCATAATTTAAAAAATCTTGTTCAGTTTTTAGGATACGAAAAGCCTGCATTTGTGAACTTTCAATTTCACTTGTAATCGTTGCTAATTGTGTAGTTTGATGGTAAAACCATAAACTTACCACTGCTACAATAATTGTTAAACTTGTAAACAACAAAAAAGTAGCTAAAAAACGAATACGCAATGAATGAAATTTTAGTCGCATAAAAGAATGAATCAATAATAAATATTATTACAAAAATATAAAAAATAAGTAAAAAATATAGTTAAAAAATTGATTACTAACTATTTTTATACATTGTTTTTTATAATAATAATGTTTTCATTGCAAAAATAATATTTATTTTTGTATAATTCAAATTTCAAGCGTTAAAATATAAAATTTTTGTACTTATTTTTTTATTTTAACTAAAAAAAATGATAGGGAGGTTTTTTGATAACTTTCCAAAAGTTTGGAATTTTTGGAAAGTTAGAAAGTTACATCTATTTTATAGAAAAACTATTAAAAAATTTGTTGGCATTGTCTTCATCAATTTGTGAGGCATAAACAACCAACATAAAAGTTTTATTTTTGGCTACAATCACACGAATAATGACTTTTTTTCCTTTAAAAGTGTTTAAACGTGCTTCTCTGGCAGGATAATTATCTACTTTTATTTTTTCATTACTGATTATCTCATCTTTTCCTTCCTCTATAAATCCGTCAATACCTTCTTTTAATAATACATTGGCATCACTGACTTGATTTTTTTTGACAATGACCTGATATTTTGTATTATCTACTTTCCCAATCAATACACAAGCATCATTATCTATCACTTTTTGGCTGTTTTCAGGTAACAAAATTTCAAAATCCCAAGCATTTATTTTTGTTTTTTGCCAATTTTGAGCAAAATTTGTAAAAGGAAAAAATAAGAATAGAAAGAAGAAATAATAATTTTTTTTCATTTTTTTGAGTAATTTATTTATTTTAATAACTACTTTTTTTACTAAAAATTACATTTTTACATATATTTATTTCCAAAGAACAAAAAAATGTTTATCTTTGCAAATATTTTTTAATAATCAATCTTTATATTATGTGTGGCATTGCACTTGTTCGACTTCGAAAACCTTTTGGATATTACGTAGAAAAATACAAAAATTATGAATATGGACTTCAAAAATTGTATTTTTTAATGAAAAAACTACAAAATAGAGGACAAGATGGGGCAGGAATTGCCAACATAAAAATTGATATTCCCGCAGGAAAAAGATACATTAGTCGTTATCGTTCTAATGCTGAAAAACCAATCGAAGATGTTTTTAATCGCGTTCACGCAAAAATTGAACAAGAAATTTCACCAACCGACTTTAGTTTCGAATGTGCTACTCGCCTCAAAGAAGATGTAGCATTTTTAGGAGAAATTTATTTGGGACATCTGAGATACGGCACGCATGGCAGTAATACATTGGAAAATTGCCACCCTTTTTTAAGACAAAGCAATTGGAGAAGTAGAAATTTGGTTTGTGCTGGTAATTTTAATTTGACAAATGTTGATGAATTATTTTCAAAATTAGTCGAATTAGGACAACACCCAAAAGATAAAATGGATACGGTTTTGGTGATGGAAAAAATTGGACATTTTTTAGATGAAGAAAATTTTAAATTTATTGAAAAATACAAAGACACTTTGTCAAGAGAAGAAATTACACAAATCATAGAAAACGAATTAGACATCAGAAAAGTTTTAGAACGCTCTTGTAAAGATTTTGACGGAGGCTACGCACTCGCAGGCGTTACAGGCTATGGTGCAAGCTTTGTTGCCCGCGACCCCAACGGCATTCGCCCCGCTTATTATTATGCTGATGACGAAATAATAGTAGTTGCCTCTGAAAAACCTGCTATCAAAGCCGTTTTTAATGTAGATTATAAAGAAATTAAAGAAATTTCACCTGCACACGCTTTGATTATTGATAAAAATGGCAATTATTCTCAACAACAATTTACCACTCCAAAAGAACAAAAATCTTGTAGTTTTGAAAGAGTTTATTTTTCTCGTGGAAACGACCCCGAAATTTATCAAGAAAGAAAAGATTTAGGACGTTTTTTAGTGCCACAAATTTTGAAAGCCATCGATTATGATTTAGAAAATACCATTTTTTCTTATATTCCAAATACTTCTGAAACGGCTTTTTTAGGAATGACAAAAGGCTTAGATAAATATTTAATCGATACTCGAAAAAGTGCTATTTTTAATCAAAATTTATCTGACGAAGAACTCGAAAAAATACTTTCTTTTAGACCAAGAATTGAAAAATTAGCCTTAAAAGATGTCAAACTCAGAACTTTTATTACTGATGATTCGCACCGAGACGAAATGGTCGCAGGCGTATATGACACGACTTACGAAATTGTCAGAAAAGGCATTGATAATGTGGTTTTGATTGATGATTCGATTGTGAGAGGAACAACTTTGGAGAAAAGTATTTTGAAAATGTTGGATACATTAGATGCAAAAAAAATAGTGATAGTTTCTTCTTCTCCTCAAATCCGTTTTCCTGATTGTTATGGAATTGATATGTCAAAAATGGGCGACTTTATCGCTTTTAGAGCCGTAAAAGCACTTTGGGAAGAAAAAGGAGAGGCTTCAAAATTAGAAGATGTTTTTGAAAAATGTTTAGAAAGTCTAAATTCTCACCAACCTTCGCCTATCAATTACGTCAAAGAATTGTATGCGTCTTTTTCTGATGAAGATATTTCTAAAAAAATTGCTGAAATTGTAAGCAAAGAAATCAATACAAAAGTAGAAATTATTTTTCAAACAGTAGAAAATTTGCATTTATCTTGCCCAAAACATACAGGAGATTGGTATTTTACAGGCAATTATCCAACCATAGGCGGCAATAGAGTTGTGCATCAAGCCTATGTAAACTTTATGTTAGGAGTAAAAACAAGAGCTTATTAGTAAAAAATAGAGGAAAATAATATCAAATTTTTACTCAATAAAATTTTAAAATTTATTTTTTCTTTTGATTTGGCTCAAAATAGTAGCGTCTTCTGTTTTGTCATCATCAACCAACAAAAATGCTTTGCTTAAAATCAAACTCAATAAATTATCTGTATCAAAAGGCAAAAAAATATGTTCCATAGGATTATTTTTTTTTCTTTCGGGTACAATACATAAATATTCATCGTTGGGTTTCATTAAAATATTTCCACTACCAATATTGATTTTATAAGTTCTGATTTTGCCTTCTACTACCAAAAAATTTTTTTCAAAACTACACAAATGACCGATTTTTAACGTAGGAACTATTTTTTCTAATACTTCTTTTCTTACTTTTGCGGAGGCAGTTTCTGATTTTTCACCAAAAGAAAAAGCATTCCAATAATCTTCCAATCGATTTTCGCCCTGCCAATACGGATCGCTTCCAATACTACAAACTGCTACAAACAAATCAATATCTCTCATCATTTCAGAAAAAAATATGACTGGAATATTTGCCAAAGCAATCACTTTGCTATCAATGCCAATAGTTTGAAAAAAACTAACTTTTTGAGAGGAAAAATAATCATTGCTTGCATATTCCATTTCCCAAACGACTTTTAAATCGGAATTTTTTAGTTGTAAAAAACCTTGATTTTCCATAAAATCAAACTTCCAATTTCTTTGATTTAATAAAGCCAATAATTTTTTTTGCACCAATATATGTGCCGCAAAACGCAAAGAAAAAGTATTTGTTTTTTGCTCTGCGGCTGTCAAAACATAGACTTCTCTAAACGCTTGTTTGAAAGGTTGCACAAGTTTTTTTTGATACAAAAAATTACGCCATGCTAAAGTTTCCTCTACTTCACTTTCTACGGGGTGCCATAACCAAATCTCATCATTTGGTTCGAGAGTAATAATTTCTCCTTCCAAATTTTGTAATTTGTTTTGATATAAAATACAATTTTTATTTTGTTTTGATTTTATTTTCCAAATTAAATTTTCTACTAAGCAAGAAAATAAAGGGTGATTTTGATATATATTTTGCCAATCTTTGCCGTTCCAACTTGTGTTTTTTCTCCAACTATCTTCCAATTTATGTCTTTGTAGTTGCAAATGTTTACGAATTTGTGCAGTAATATCTTTGATATTTTCTAACTCCAACGCATATTCTTTTTTGATAATAGCAGGTTCACTTTGTTGTGTTTCTCCGTTTGGTTTTATCCAAATTGCTTCAAATTTTTGGTAAGATTTGATATGTAATTGATAAGTAAAATCGCCAATTTTTTGCTCAAAAAGATTATTTTTGATACCAAAATTGAGTTCTAACAACAATCTATCTTCCCATACTGCACAATTCACGCCTGTTTTTTGTTCAAATTCTTCTAAGAAAACGCTGATTATTTTTTTAAAACTATTTTCTTTGATATTATTTTCTAAAAAATGTAAAGATTTAAAACTCTCTAAACTTGCAAAATCAGTCAAAATCTGCAAAGCCGTTTTTCCAATACTTGTAGAAAGTACGCCTTGAATTTTATCTTTTTTAAAAGACGTTTGTGCAATTCGTTCTATTGCACTAAAAATTTTTGTATCTTTTTCAAAACTTTTCAAACTCCAAAGCAAACCTTTGATAAAAGCAGGGCGATTATCAGTATAAAACCATTCTTTATTCTCCAAAATAAATTCAATAATAAAAAAAATAGTTTCTTTTATTTCAATAGGATTAAATTTTTGTAATAATTCTTGTAAAGTTTTTTCCCATTTTTGCGAAGGCATTTTTTTAATTCCAAAACTTAAAAAGTGTTGAAAAAGTATATATCTTGGAGAATTTCTATCTGCAAAAGCATCAGGCATCGCTTGGGCTAATTTTTCTTCGTCTTGCATTTTTATTGATAAGTGTTATTTGTGGAAAATAAATAATGGTAATTTTTTTTTGAAATAGCAATACATTTATTTTTTATTTTTCATCTTCAATTTTTACCATTTTTTCGAATGCTTCCTTCAAAATTTTTGCTTTAGCTTGTCCCACAATTTTTGCTAATTCTTCTTCTGATTGTGTTCTGATATTTTTCAAAGACTTAAATTCTTTGATAAGTGTCGCCATTGTTTTCTCACCAATGCCTTCTATTTGCTCCAAAGAAGATTTTAAATTGGTGTCATTACTTCGTTTCAAACGATGAAAAGTTAGCCCAAAACGGTGTGCTTCATCTCTCGCTCTTTGTATCAATTGCAAAGAAAGAGATTTTTTTGAGAGATGCAAAGGCACATCATCATCAGGAAAATAAATTTCTTCTAACCTTTTTGCGATACCAATAATCGGAATTTTTCCAAATAAATCTAATTCTTTGAGCGAATCACAAGCCGAACTTAATTGTCCTTTTCCGCCATCAATGATGATTAAATCAGGTAATTCAGTATCTTCGTCTAATAATCTTTGATAACGGCGTTTCACAATTTCACGCATAGACGCAAAGTCATCAGGTCCGATAACCGTTTTTACGTTGTAATGTCTGTATTCTTTTTTGAGAGGTTTTCCATCTTTAAAATAAACCATTGCCGCCACAGGATTTGTGCCTTGAATATTCGAATTATCAAAACATTCGATATGAATAGGTGGTTTGGATAAATTTAAACATTTTTGTAAATCTAAAACTGCTTTGTTTATTTTTTCCTCGCTGAGTCCGTTTTCTACTTTTTGTCTTTGGTCTTTTTTGAACATCAAAGCATTTTTCATTGATAGGTCTAATAATTTTTTCTTATCTCCGATTTTTGGAATAGTATTAATTAGATTTGGAAACAAATTTTCGGTCAAAGGCAAATTTGTAATGACTTCTTTGTTGTCTGTTTCGTTTTCGGTATGTAAATTAACCAAAACCATTTCCAAAATTTCTTCGTTGGTTTCGTCTAATTTTTTTTTGATTTCGATATTTTTTGTATGAATAATTGCACCATTTTTTATTTTTATAAAATTAAGATAACAAATTTCTTCATCACTTGTGAGCGTCAAAACGTCAATTTCTGTAATATTTGGATTGACAATCAAAGACCTTGACTGATATTGT
The DNA here is from genome assembly GCA_004293265.1 of Bacteroidota bacterium. GTDB lineage: Bacteria > Bacteroidota > Bacteroidia > Cytophagales > Microscillaceae > RDXZ01. The sequence goes on from RDXZ01000073.1 coordinate 17,055, forward strand.
TCGACACGTGTAAGTTTTTGTTTGCACGTTTCAGCTTGTTCAAATTCCCATTCATCTGCAAATTTTTGCATTTTTTCTTTGAAATATTGTTTAGCATAAGTAAGATTTCCGCCTAATATTTGCCTTACTTGTGCAATTTTTTCGTTATAATCCGCTTCTGTTTGGTGGTTTTCACAAGGACCTAAACAATTTTTTAAATGATATTCTAAACAAACTTTAAATTTATTTCCTTCGATATTTTCTTTACTCAATGACAACAAACAATTTCTCAATGGATATAATTCTTTGATTAAATCTAAAATTGTTTGCATCGATTTATTGTTGCTAAATGGACCAAAATAAGTTCCTTTTGTTTTATCCACCTGCCTCGTAACGATTACACGCGGGAATCTTTCGTTGGTAAGCAATATATAAGGATAAGATTTTCCGTCTTTTAACAAAATATTATATTTAGGTTGATATTCTTTTATCAAACTATTTTCCAACAAAAGTGCGTCATATTCAGAACTTACTATGGTGTATTCTATTTTATCAATTTGACGAATGAGGTTCAAAGTTTTTCTATTATGTTGTTTTGAAGCATTAAAATAACTTGTAACTCTATTTCTTAAATGTTTTGCCTTTCCTACATATAGTAAAACTTTTTCTTTGTTAAAAAAACGATATACGCCTGCGTCTTGTGGCAACAAAAGAGCAGTTTCTTTGGCAGTTAATTCTTTATTTTCCATTATTTTATTAGTTTTACTTTTCTAAAATTTCGATTTGAAATTCGTCTATTGCTTTTTTTCTGCTGTTCATATTTACGCCAATTAAATAAATATTTTTGTTGTCTGATAAATAGGGTTCA
>RDXZ01000010.1 GCA_004293265.1 Bacteroidota bacterium
AATTTATCAATAACGAATTTCGTTATTACATTGTGAACAAAGTTCTGTTACACTACTTTTGTTGGTATAAAATATCAGATTATTTAATTTCTTTTCCTATGATGCAAAAATAAATATTTATTTTCAAAAATGCTATTTTTATAAAACAAACTAATTAAATTTTTTTATAAAACAAAATAATATGTGTTAGTATCTAAAAAAAAGTTCATTTTTTATGCTTTTATTTAAAATAAAGAAATAAATCTAAAAAAAAATCAAAACCAAATCAACTACATAATCTATAATCAAAAAAAAATAAAATATTAAAAAAAGGTAACTATTTAGGTTATTTTGGTGCAAGCGTGGACGCTTGCACCAGTTAATATCTCGTGCAAGCGTCCACACTTGCACGAAATTCAAAATAATAATTTTATTAACCAACCTAAATAGTTACAAAAAAAATAAAATATCCAACTAAAAATTTGGATATATCATTATTATTTTTTAAATTTGTATTTTGATTTAAACTACAAAAAATGGAAAATAAACTTACCAAAAAAGAGAGCGAAAAAACTCCTTTATCTTCTTTTTTATTAACAAATGGCAAACTTAGTTTTTGGGAGTATTATACTGCTATCAATAACAGAATCCCGCATACAAATGGTACATATTGTGCTGTTCAAGAAAATTTTTTTCAAGCAATAATCAAAAAATATAAAGTTCCTGCCTCAAAATATACACAATTCAAATACTTTAATCATGAAAAAGAAGTATCTATGTATAATTTTTGTATTATGATTCAAGATGATATTTGGTTGGTAAGAGATGGAGATTCCTCTGGACATTTTGTACTTTATAATGATACTTCTGATGAAAAATTAGTCGCAGAATTATTAAAAATGATAGAAAAATATCTTACACCCACCGATGTTTATGTAGAAAACAAAATATTTTTGTTATACGAAACAGGTAATTATTTATATTTGCAAGATTTTGAAGTCCGTCCTAACAAACTTGAAATAAAAACGCATTATAATGATGATTTCTTACCTATCCACGAAAAAATAATCAAACGTTTGAATACTGAAAACGACAAAGGTTTGGTGCTTTTGCATGGAGAACCCGGCACAGGAAAAACAAGTTATATCCGTCATCTGACAAGTTTAATCAATAAAAAAATGATTTATATTCCTTCGGAATATGCAGATAAAATTGCTTCTCCACATTTTTTACCTTTGATGATTTCAAATCCTAATTCGGTTTTGATTATCGAAGATGCGGAAAATATCGTGGAGGCAAGAGAGGGAGGAATTAGAAATGCCGCCGTTTCGAGTTTGTTGAACGTCGCAGACGGATTGCTTTCTGATTGTTTAAATTTACAAATTATTTGTACTTTTAACACACATTTGGATAATATTGACAAGGCTTTGTTAAGAAAAGGACGATTGATTGCTAACTATCAATTCAAAGAATTGGAAACAGAGAAGGCTCAAAATTTATCTGATAAGTTAGGTTTTAAAACAAAAATTAAAGAAGCATCAACCTTAGCAGAAATTTATGCACAAGGAGAATAAAAAAAACAATAAGTATCTATTTAATTATCAAAATAAATAGATACTTACTTATTAGTAGCAAAACTATTTATTCAGAAAAATAAAAATGTCAAATAATCAAAATTATACTAAAAAAAATCTAAGACAACACTGTCAAAATCATAGAAATTTATTATCTGATATAGAAATCAATCAAAAAAGTGAACAAATTTTTGAACATTTTTTTGAATTGATAGACACAAGTATCACAAGTGTTGGGCATATTTTTTTACCAATTATTGAAAAAAAAGAAGTAAATACAAATATTTTATTGCATCAAATTTGGAAAAAATATCCACATATTATCACACTTACCTCCATAATCGACTGGCAAAAAAATGATTTATTACACTTGCAAATCACACCTGAAACAATTTTTAAAACAAATAAATGGCAAATAGAACAACCAATTATTACAGAAAAAGATATTTTTTTTGACCCTAAAAACATTGATTGGATTATAGTGCCTTTGTTGGTTTTTGATAAAAATGGTTTTCGAGTGGGATATGGAAAAGGATTTTATGATAAATTTTTAGCAGAATGTAAACCTGATGTACTAACAATTGGCGTAAATTTTTTTCCACCTGTAGAAAAAATTACAGATATTGAGCCTTTTGATATTTGCCTTCATAGATGCATTACACCCGATAAAATTTTTATTTTTTAGAAAATAGGAAAATAAAAATAAAAAAATATCTATTATATAATTATAAAATATTGATTTTCAATTATTTATAATTTTAAGAAAATAAAAATAAAGAAAATATTTTTTTATACGCATTAAAAATATAAAAAATAAACTACCTTTGCGAAAAATCTAAACCAATGATTTATGAAAAATGAAATAATTTTTATTTCTTTTTTCTATCAAAAATATCCACAAAAAATATCAAAATGACACCACAATTAGTGCTTATTGTTATATTAAGTTATTTTTTTGCCTTAATATGTATTGCTTTTATTACTTCAAAAAATTCAAGTAGTGAAGATTTTTTTAATGCAAGCCGTCAATCTCCTTGGTATTTGGTGGCTTACGGAATGATAGGGGCTACACTCTCAGGAGTAACTTTTATATCGATTCCGGGTGCTGTGATGAAAACACAATTTGGATATTTTCAGATGGTTTTTGGATATATTGCAGGCTATTTAGTGATTACCAACATACTTTTTCCTTTATATTACAAATTAAATTTGGTTTCTATTTATACTTATTTAGAACAAAGATTTGGTTTTTGGTCTTATAAAACAGGTTCGTTTTTCTTTTTATTATCTCGGACAATAGGCTCTGCTTTTCGTTTATATTTGGCTGTAATGGTTTTACAATTAGGACTTTTTGGGGCTTGGGGCTTTCCGTTGTGGCTTACTTCTTTGATAAGTGTGGCTTTGATTTGGGTTTATACTTTTCGTGGCGGTATCAAAACAATCGTTTGGACAGACACATTTCAAACTACTTTTTTATTATTGGCATTGATTTCAAGTATTTTTTTGATAAAAGATGCTTTAAATTTAAGTTGGTGGCAAGTTTCAGCGGAGATTTATAATAGTAAATATAGCCAAATGTTCTTTTTTGATGACTCTGGAAACAATTTTTTTAAGCAATTTATATCAGGAATGTTTATTGCTATTGCGATGAGCGGACTTGACCAAGATATGATGCAAAAAAATTTGACTTGTAAAAGCCTGCCCGAAGCCCAAAAAAATATGAGATATTTTATGATTGTGCTGGTTTTTGTCAATTTTATATTTTTGTGTTTGGGTGCTTTGTTGTATATTTATGCCAATAAAATGCAAATTCAACTGCCAACTTTTGGTGGAAAAATTATTACAGACCAAGTGTATCCTACTTTGGCATTTCAGCATTTTGGTATTTTGGCAGGAATTATGTTTTTATTGGGTATCACAGCCGCTACTTATGCCAGTTCGGATTCTGCTTTGACTTCTCTCACGACTGCTTTTTGTATTGATTTTTTACATCTCAAAGATAAATCAGAATCACAAAAAAAGATGACTATTCGTTGGGTACATGTAGGTTTTTCTTTGATTTTAATTGTTTTGATTGTTATTTTTGATGAAGTAACCAAATTATATCCGGGCAGTGATGTGGTAGGTGCTTTATTTCGTGCCTCAGGTTATACTTATGGACCTCTTTTGGGTTTATTTGGTTTTGGTTTATTTACAAAATATACTTTAAAAGATAAATTTGTGCCTTTAGTTTGTGTGATTTGTCCGATTATTTCTTATTTTGTTAATATTTATTCGCCACAATATATCGGTTATACTTTTGGTTTTGAGATTTTAGTTTTCAATGGTGGGCTAACTTTCTTAGGTTTGTGGTTGATAAGAAATCAAAAATAAGAGATAAATAGTCCAAAAAAAACACTTTGTTGTATATTTTTGTAAATCAAGATGTGAAAATTACTTTGGGTAGTGATTAGTTGTAGGTTTCTATTCTATCACTACCGTAGATATATTAACTCATATTTGCCAAAGTTTTTTTATCTATATCATCTAAATTCAAATGAAAATTATCAAAATCACGATATAACTTTGCTTCTTCAAAAGGTAAAAAAGCCCATTTTGGAAAATATTTTAATAAAAATATTCTTTCTTCCATTGAATAACTTGCAATATTAAAATTCTCATTTTCTTTGTACTTTTCATAAAATAACATATCCAGACCACCAAGCGCAGCGAGGCACTGAATACCAAATAGATACCAATAAGTTACTTTATGGTTTTCATAAAAACTAAAATTAAAATCCCCAACACAAATATAGCCTTCCTCAAATAACGAAAAAGAAAGAATAAGATATTTATTGTGGTTAACACAGTAACTACCTAATAAATTATTGTCAGCTATTGCTAAATCAACGCCTGTGCGAAAATCATTATAAATTTCCTTACTGAAATAAATAGGTGTTTTCTCTGTTATTTCTTCAATATCTTCAATAAAATTGCCAACAATATTTGTGGGAATAAGTTTACGATAATCAAGTGATAAATTACATCCAGATTCTTTTGACATAAAATTAACAAAGTTTATTGGATTAAAAAAATCTTCAAGATAAATTTTCATATTTTTTTTTCCGCCGTTGTTGATATATGGAAGAGTGCAGTAAAATCTAAATTTATTTTACGATTTTAGTTCTGCACTTTTCGACTACTAACAACTTTTATTTATTCAACATCTTTTTATTTTGCACAAAGATAGAAATTTATTTTTGAAAATATAAATGAACGAAAAAAAATAACGAAAAAAAATTAATGTTTATGTACTAACACATAAGCACTGAGTTATCGGTGTTTCGAAAAGTGCAGAAATGAAATATTTACAAAAAAATAAATGTTAGTCCACTTTTCGACGCACTGACAACGGCGGAATGTTTTATTTTTTTGTAATATTTTTTTATGATAAAATAGTTAAGTTGACAGCATTGAGCGTGACGCTTGAAATTTGTAGGTCGCAACAAATGCTACGACCAGTTGGGTATATAAATAATTGAAAACCAATTGTTTATAAATAAAATTTATCCAGAACTCACGTTTTTTTTAATCCTACAATAAAAGATTAAACTATAAAAATTAAAAATCATTTTTTTTTGATAAAATTGACACAACTATCAACCCAAAACATTCATTTTATTGGCTTTCTGTTTATTTGTTTTGGGTTGATTTAAAAAAAAATAAAAAAAAATTAGCAAAAATTATAATTCTATCAAAAAAATACTTTAATTTTGCCCTTTCAATTATAAAGACTGTTTTCTCATCATATATATTATATTTTTGTAATGGCGAATATTGGTAAAATTACGCAAATAATCGGTCCTGTTATTGATGTTAGTTTCGCAGGCGAAGGCACTGTATTACCTAAAATCTTAAATGCTTTGGTAGTTACTAAATCAAATGGACAAAAAATTGTATTAGAATGTCAGCAACACTTGGGCGAAGATAGAGTTAGAACTATCGCTATGGAAGGTACTGAAGGTTTGCAACGTGGAATGGACGTAGTAGATTTGGGCGAAACCATCACTATGCCAACAGGTGAAGCCATCAAAGGACGTTTGTTTAATGTTGTAGGTGAATCTATAGATGGTTTGCCTAACGTAGAATCTACAAAACGTGCTTCTATCCACCGTCAAGCACCTCGTTTTGAGGATTTGACAACATCAGCAGAAGTACTTTATACAGGTATCAAAGTAATTGACTTGTTGGAGCCTTATGTAAAAGGTGGTAAAATTGGTCTTTTTGGTGGTGCAGGTGTAGGAAAAACCGTATTAATTCAAGAACTTATCAACAATATCGCAAAAGCTTATGCAGGTTTGTCTGTGTTTGCAGGTGTAGGTGAACGTACACGCGAAGGAAATGACTTGTTGCGTGAAATGATTGAAGCAAATATTATTCGTTATGGTGATGAATTTAAACATTCGATGGAAAAAGGCGAATGGGATTTGTCAAAAGTAGATACCGAAGAATTGAAACAATCACAAGCAACATTTATTTTTGGACAAATGAACGAACCGCCTGGCGCACGTGCAAGAGTTGCATTGTCAGGGTTATCAGTAGCAGAATATTTTAGAGATGGAGATGGGGAAGGAAAAGGAAAAGATATTTTGTTCTTTATTGATAATATCTTCCGTTTTACACAAGCAGGCTCAGAAGTTTCTGCTTTGTTAGGTCGTATGCCGTCTGCGGTGGGTTATCAACCTACTTTGGCAACCGAAATGGGATTGATGCAAGAACGTATTACTTCAACAAAAAATGGTTCAATCACATCAGTACAAGCGATTTATGTACCTGCCGATGATTTAACTGACCCTGCTCCCGCAACTACTTTCTCTCACTTAGATGCAACTACTGTACTTTCTCGTAAATTAGCGGCTTTGGGTATTTATCCTGCGGTGGATCCTTTGGATTCAACTTCTACGATTTTGAAAGCAGATGTAGTAGGAGAGGAGCATTATGATGTGGCAATGCGTGTAAAACAAACTTTGCAACGTTATAATGAGTTACAAGATATTATTGCTATCTTAGGACTTGATGAATTGTCAGAAGAAGATAGAAAAACTGTGAACAGAGCAAGACGTATCCAACGTTTCTTATCACAACCTTTCCATGTGGCTGAACAATTTACAGGTATGAAAGGCGTTTTGGTGGATATTAAAGATACTATCAAAGGCTTCAAAATGTTGTTAGAAGATGATTCTTTGTTAGAATTACCTGAACCTGCTTTCAACTTAGTTGGAACTATCGAAGATGTATTCGAAAAAGCAGAAAAATTACGCAAAGAAGCAGAGGAAAGAAAAAATCGATAATAATCTTTTCAAAATATGGAAATAAAAGTATTAACTCCTGACAAAGAAATTTTTAAAGGAGATGGTATTCAAGTAAAATTACCGGGTACTGATGGTGGAATGGAAATCTTAAAAGACCACGCTCCTTTGATAAGTACATTAGGTAACGGAATTTTGAGTATCAATACCATTAACGGAACAAAAAATTTTACCGTAGATGGAGGCGTAATCGAAGTAGCCAATAATAAAATTACAATATTGGTCGAAACCGCTACTGAAAATTAGAAAATAAAAAAACAAGTTCAATTTTTTTTTGAACTTGTTTTTTTTTCAATAAAAAATATAGTCTATTTTAGAGTTAAGACTTAATCATTTCAAAAAAAATGTTTACACAAATTTATCAAGTAACAGGAATTACTTGTGAGGCTTGTCAATATAAAGTCAATCATATTCTTTCAAAAATTGAAGGAGTAATCAATGTTGTGGTTGATTTATCATCAGGAAAAACATATTTATCAACAGAAAAAGAAATTTCTTTAGAGATTTTACAAAAAGCATTCGAGCCACATCAAAAATATAAAATTCAAGAAAATTTTATCAATATTCCCACAAAAGATGAAATACTCACAGAAAAAAAATCTTGGTTTTTGACTTATCAACCTATCTTATTGATTTTTGGTTATATATTTTTAGTGTCGATATTAGTCAGTTTTTCGAGTGGTTTTTTTAATTTGATGTTATTTATGCAAGTTTTTATGGGCGGATTTTTCATTGTTTTCTCTTTTTTTAAGATGCTCAATTTAAAATCTTTTGCCGAAAGTTATATGATGTATGATGTGGTGGCGTATCGTTGGAAAACGTGGGGTTTTATTTATCCTTTTCTCGAATTGAGTATAGGAATTGCGTTTATTGTTCATTTTAATCCTTTTATAACCAATTTGATTACTTTATTGGTTATGTCTGTGAGTATTATTGGGGTATTGGAAAGTGTTTTTAACCACAAAAAAATTCGCTGTGCGTGTTTGGGTAGTGTTTTTAATCTACCAATGAGTACAATTACTATTATAGAAGATGGTTTAATGATATTGATGAGTGTAATAATGTTGATTCAAATTTAGAAATTATTTATATAAAAAAATAAAGATTAAAGAAAACTACTTTTATAGAATATCGTATAAAAAACTAAGTTATAAAAAAAATAGCAAAGTTTTTGTAATATTTTACGTCATTAGTAAATGTTTTAAATTGATAAAAAACTTACATCAATAAGTTTATTTCAATATAAGTATTTAAAACGAACTTACTATTTTACTTCAATATGTCATTAAAATAAAATAATTAACTCACAATCTAAACGATATGTATCTTAAAAGTTATATTAAAAATCTGATACTTATAATACTTTTATATTTTTCAGTATTTAGCCTTTTTGCACAACTACCTTCATCTGAAACTTGTGCTTTGAGTACCACAGTGAATTTAGGAGCAGGTGGAAACTATGAAAATCAAGTTTTTAATTTTTCCAATCCAGATGCAGGACTTACACCTGTTATCAATTGCCCATCAGCAGCTTTACCTGATAATACAGATGGCTGGATAACCTTACAAGCCGCTTCAAATGGTAATTTGTTGGTGCAATATACTCCAAGCGTGGATAAAGATATTGCAATATCAGTGTATTCAGGCGCTTGTGGACTGTTAACATCAGTGCAATGTGTTAATTCTTTTGGCAGTGGCGTTACCGAAAGTTTATCTTTTAATGTAGTGGCTGGTTCGCAATACCGCATCAGAGTAGTCAATGTTACAGATAATACAGCCATTACAGGTAGAATTTCCGCATATATGGGACCGCGTGCCGTAGGTGATTTATGCACAGATGCACAAGAAGTAGGTATTGGTACTTGTGATTATCCTTTCAATGTAATGGGTAATTTCATTCAAAATGAAGCCGCAGATGTTTCTTGCAGTGCTACACGTTTGGCAGATGGTTGGTTAAAAATAAGAGTAGGTGGTAATAAAAGAGTAAGAGTTTCTTATGGAAGTGCAACCAAAGATGCGATGTTAAATATTTATGGTGCCACTGCTACCACAGGTTTTTCAACTTTTACTCCTAATAATTGCAAAAGTAGTAGTTTAACTCAGGTAGCCTGTATTAATAATATAACAGGTTCGGGAACTGAAGCAGTTGAATTTAATGCTAATTCAACAATTCAAGAATATTATATACGTGTGAGTAACATTACAGATGGAAACACAATGGACGGAAACCTTTGCGTATCTGAAGTCTTGGCACGTGATGATTGTGCGAGTGCTTTGTCTGATGCTAATTTTATCAAAGTAGGGGATTGTAATTTAAAATTTGATGTATTACGTACCCATACAGCTTCTGGTTTGATAGACCCTTCTTGTGTAACAGGAGGGAGTCTTAGGCAAGATGCTTGGATGGTTTTAGATTATAGAACAGCCTTAGTTACTACAACACTTACCTTAGAATACGCAGCTTCGGAATTGCCTAATTTAGTTATTTATCGAAAATCTGGTGCTCAAACCTGTGCTAATATTACAGGAAGTGATGACATTGCTTGTAGTAGTGCTGGTTCGATTAATTTTTTAAGTGTTAATTTTATAGTAACACCGGGTAATTATTATTTTATCAGAGTGATAAGAAACGCTAATAGTGGTACTTCAGATATGACAGGCTTGATGTGTTTGTATGATAATAGCAAAAAAGCAGAGGATAATTTTTTCTCAGCACCTACTTTTAATAGTAGTGGCATTGATTGTGGAAAAATATTTAATTTACAACAAGGTTTTAACAATGCAGGTAGTATATTAGCGAGCGACCCGAATCCTTATGTGATTAATTGTCCTTCTACTATTGATACGAAAAATGATGCTTGGGGTAGATTTGAAATAGGTACATTAGGGGCAGTCAGTAGTATATTTGTAGAGTACAATAATGATAATCGTGATCCTTCTATTGCCAATGATGTGGCATTATCTGTATATAGATTACCATTAATTACTGCTCCTGCACCTGCTGGAGTTTGTGGCTCTGCTGCTACAGTAGTTTTAAATAGTACAGTAGATAATTTAACCATTGCAACAACTAATTATGGAGGTTCAGATATATCAGGCACTTTTTGTGATGGTGGATTAGCAGATGCGGCTTTTGGTGATGATGATTGGTACACCATTACTACAGCCTCTAAGTTTGTTACAACTTTTGATACTTATACAAGTGATGCTACTTTATATGTATATAGTGGTAGTTGTGGCTCTCTTTTTCTTGTGGATTGCAATGATGGGGCAATAGGTGCTGGTATATCTTCGGTCAGTATAAATCCTTCTGGTTCGACTACTTATTTTATAAGAATAGTTAATAAAAGCAATTCAACGGCTCTTACTGGTAAATTTAGTATTTTTGAGAGAGAGCCTGCCGCATTGGTATCTTTAAATTGTGCCAACAATGTGGTAGAAGGTACAGAACAAATTGTATTGACGGGCGCAAGTTTAATAGCCAATAGCATTTATTTTGTAAGAGTAGCCAATGTTTCTACTTCTGATCTAACCACACAAGGGACATTATGTATCCGTAATGACCAAGTGCCTGTAGGTGATTTATGTGTAAATGCTTTTACACAATTGGTAGGCGATTGTGATTTAAGTTTTGATGTGCCTTTAACTTACGTCAATACTCCTCCCATAGGCATTCCGAATTGTGCTAATGCACCTTCTGTTGCTATTCCTACTATTTTTAGAGATGCTTGGGCAACTTTTACAGCCACTAATACCCAAACTACCATAGAATACTTATCAAGCAAAAATTCAGCAATTGCTTTGTATAGAGGAAGCTGCACAGGTTTAATATTGGTTTCTTGCACCAATGAACTACCTGCAACGCCCAATGGTATAGAACGTTTAAAAGGTAATACAATTATCGGATTACAATATTTTGTTAGAATTATGGATATTGATAATAACGGATCTGGAATGTTAGGTCAATTATGTATTTATAACACAACAGAACGAGATGTTTGTGATGATGATGATTTAGTAACTAATACCGTAGGTATGTGTAGTATTCCTTTTGATGTTCCTAATAGTTTTACAAATAGTGATTTAAAATTAAGAAACTTTTTATCTACTGAAGGCTCACCTACAGCAGGGCAATTTCCTATCGTAGAAACAGGTGGTTCTTTGACTCAACAAGTGCAATCTTCTTGTGAAAATGCAGCCATAGAAAATGGTACAGTAGGTTTACCTTTTTTAAATACTAATAATAATCCCGATGCAGGTTCTATTTCGCCTGCACTTTTGACCGATTTTAGAGATGGTTGGACAAGATTGGTGGGTAATGGAAATATAGTAACTTTATCTTATCAAAATAAAGAAATTGGAACAAATCCTTGTATTGTCGTTTATACTGCTTTGAAAGCAAGAGGTCCTGTCAATTGTAGTGCAGGTTTAGATGGCGCTGGTTTAAGCCAAAGCCCTAATGAAGGGCTAAATCAATATGCTTGCGTCAATAAATTTAATACCAATAGCCTACAAACTGAAACAGTAACATTCCAAACTAATAGTGGACAAAACTATCTGATTAGAATTATAGACTTAAATTCCGTAGCGTCAGGTAAAAGTATGACAGGAAATATATGTTTTGCTGATGGAAGACAAGATTATGAAGACCCTTGTGCTAATACTATCGTGCCAGGCAACGGCGGTCCAAGAAATATAGCCATCGGAGATTGTAGCGTACCTCTCAATGTCATCAATGGACTTAATTCTTGCACAAACCCAACAGGTACAAGTGCGAATTATGCAGGAACAACCGCAGGTGCAGGTGGTTGTACGGCTGATTGTGCGGGTACACAAGATACTTGGGCAAGAATTAGGAGGAATTTTATTTGTGATGAAACTATTGCGAATGCTATTGCTTCTCCAAGTGCTACAGTATGTAGCAATGCCGCAACTGTACTAACAGGTGATCCAACTTTTTATAAATATAACGCTACCACCAACAAATGCCAATGTGGAGATAACACAATCAGCCCTGCCGTAGGTGGTAATTTTACCGTTCAATATGATAACAGAGATGGTTTATTAACCACACCTGCCGATGTAAAAATAACTATTTATAGAGAAAACGTAGGTTTTAATTGTAATAATGAAGCAACCTATACATTTTTATCGTGTGCTGATGCAGTAGTAGAAGGTTTAGAAAATATCAATATCGCGCCAAGTGGTATTAATTTAATGCCAATATCACATGGGGCTGGTGGGGAATATTATTTACTCAGAGTTATGAACAAAGATGCAACACGCTCCGCTTATGGAACAGTCTGTACTTACTTTGGAACATCTTTAGCAGATATTTCTTGTCCACCTGTCAATGATTATGGAGCATTAGAAGGCAATTATAGAGGGTTTACCTTGCCCGGAGGTACATATAGTGCAACTTCTGTTCCTTTGGGAGTTCCTAATCGTCCTACTCCCAATATTCCTTTGAATGGTTGTGTATTAGCAGGTGGAAGTAATCCTACAGCACTTGACCCACCTATTCGTTCTAATGCTTGGATGAGTTTTAGTGTACCAAGCATTGCTGCTTATACGGCTGTTTCAGTTCAATTTGATAACTCTGGAGGCGCAGGAACAATCCAAAATGCGGCTATTGCTATTTATAGAACGCCTAATTCAATGACAGGAATAGGAAATTGTAACACTTTCTCAGGTGGAAATCCAGCAGGTTTAGAACTATTAGATTGTGCCAATACGGTATATGTAGGTACAGAATCTTCTACTTTTACCATTACGCCCGGCTGGACTTATTATGTAAGAGTAATGAACGTTCATAGTGCTACTAATCCTGCCGCACTACCAGGTCGTGTGCGTATATTTCCTTACGCTCAATGTAGTGCTGGACCAGAATTAGTAACAGATGGTTCGTTTTCAATGTGGCCTGCTATGACAGGAACACAACCCAATAGTGGTGTAACAGGGCAGGCAACTAATACAACTTTTGATAATGCTCAGAACGGATTAAATGTTGCTGTGCCAAGAGTTACCTCTGCGCACCCATATAATCCTACTTATGTAGGACCAACTTTTAATGCCGCTGCCAATTCCTTAGACTATAACATAAACACAGGCGTTGTTCGTTTTGCAACCGATTATGGTTGGGTAAGAGATGGTGGTGGATATGACGGAACAGGTGCCGTTACTGGAACAGGTGCTGTTACAACTGCTACTAACGCTACCATTAGTTATGGTGGACTATTATCTAATCAAGGCGAACTAAATCCAGAAGGATTATATTATGTAAGACACACTCCTTGGACTGTCAAATCCGATTGGTATAGTTATGGCAATGGATATTCAGGTTATGGTGGACGAACAGGTGGTGGTATGCCTCAAAGAGCCTATTGTTTGACGGGTGGTGGTGGAGTAAATTTAGAGCCTTGTGTACCAAGAGTTCGAACTCCTTATCCAACAACCATAGGACAATATAATACGACTGTTACTTATGACAGACCACAAGGAACACCCATTACTTCTGATGCTAATTTTATGATTATCAATGGTAGTTTTGACCCCGCAGGCGGTTTACCGCCGGGAAAAGTGTGGTGCCAAACAATTGATAGGGCAGGAGGCAGTGTTGGTTATTATGTATTTTCTATTTGGGTACAAAATATGATTTCTGGAGGAAGAAATTTAGATGTTCCAATGATGAGAATGTCTATTTGTGATATGGAAAACCCAACAGACGGAACATTACCCACTAAAGTTTCAGTGGCAGGAAGTTATGGCTCGCCTGTTATTGAAGCAAATGGCTTAGTTTCTGGACGTTCATTGCCGGGCATTACCAGTGGTAGTACATTACCTGTGCGTCATATTCCTGTGCCACCTGTCAATAGACTACAAGCACCAAGAGTTCAGTTTTCTTATGGAGCAGCTCGTTCTTGTAATATTCCGACAGGGGTACCCGGAGCAGAAACAAGAGATGCTCGTTTGAAAGTATTAGGTTCTTCTTTCTTGGTAACAGAAAATCCTGACCAGTGGGTATTAGTGCGTTGTATTTATCGCGCACCAAGAGATGTTACAGAATTTAATGCTTGTATTGAAAATTTATCGTTGACAAAAAACGGCAATGACTTTGCCATTGATGATATTAGTATTAGAGAATGTTTAAATCCTGATACACAATCTTTTGACAGAATGTTGCGTGGTGATGCTTGCCAACTAACAGCAGACCCAAAGGTAATCGGTTTGCCATTGGGAGCGGAAATGATTGATTTTACTGGAAAATTAGTAGGGGATAGAGTTTTGTTAAATTGGGCAGTGGCTAACGAATACCAAGTAGCAAAATACGAAATTCAAAGAAGTTTAGACGGTAATACTTACTATAAAATTGGTGAAACTGATGCAAAAGGTACACAATTTGGAAACGTAGATTATAATTTTACTGATTATGAACTACCCACAAACACACAAGGTTTTATTTACTATCGTTTGAATATGGTCGATAGAAATGGCACAGAAAAACACGGCGCAATTGTTTCTGTTACTTTGAAATCATTAGACACATTTGATTTGAGATTAGTGCCTAATCCTGTTCAAAGTGGCGAAGAAGTAGAACTCCGTTATAATGTTACACAAGGAAAAACAATTGTGAGCGTCAATGATATGATGGGAAATAAATTAGCAGAAAATTTATTTACTTCTAATAATGGTGAAAATCGTATCCAACTAAGCACCAAAGGCTTGCAAAGTGGATTATATATCGTTAAAATGATTCATAATGGAAAATCTGTTTCTAAAAAACTGGTCATTAAATAAGATTTAATCTCACATTCTACATCAGCATTTGCAAATATAAATCATTTGTAAATGCTGATTTTTTTATCTAAAAAGCATTTATCAATGATATTTATGAAAAAAATAAAACCAAAAAATAAACAAATTTGCAAAAGTAAATTAAATATCTTATTATTGCACTAAGTTAATAAATTAAAAAATAACACAATAAAAATGTTTAAAAATTCCAAAAAAATATTTTTTTGGTTAAAATCGATAAGTATTTCCTTTTTCTTTTTTTTATTTTTGATAGTTATAAATGAATTTTATATTATCAAAACCACCCAAAATTTTATCTTTTCAGATATAAAAAAAATACCTGA
The DNA here is from genome assembly GCA_004293265.1 of Bacteroidota bacterium. Taxonomy (GTDB): domain Bacteria; phylum Bacteroidota; class Bacteroidia; order Cytophagales; family Microscillaceae; genus RDXZ01. The sequence continues at coordinate 15,040 of RDXZ01000010.1, forward strand.
GAAAAAAGTTGGAGTTATTTTGGGTACAAGTAAAAAAGTAAAAAATGGATACCAAAACTTGTTTTTTAAGTATAGAATTGATGCCGCAGTAAAATTATACAAAGAAAAAAAAATTCAGTATATCATTGTCAGCGGGGATAATCGTGCCTTAGATTATAACGAACCTATGGATATGAAAAAAGCATTACTCAAACACAATATTCCCGAAGAAGTAATTTATTTAGATTATGCAGGTTTTAGAACATTAGATTCTGTTATTCGTGCTTCTAAAGTATTTGGACAAACTTCGTTTACTATTATTTCACAAGGATTTCACAACGAAAGGGCTGTTTTCATCGCCCAAAAAAGAGGTATAAATGCCATTGGTTTTAATGCTCAAGATGTTGGTTTGTATTATGGATTTCGAACTTATTTCAGAGAAAGATTTGCACGTATTCAAACTATTCTTGATATTTTTATTTTTAATAGTCAACCCAAATTTTTTGGTGATACCATAGAAATAGGTAAACAAAAAACTTGATTTGTCATAACACAAATCAAGTTTTTATAGTATTACTAAATCTAACAATTAACCACCTAACATATTTCCACCATCAACGACCAAAGTTTGTCCCGTAACAAAACTGGCTTCTTCAGAGCAAAAAAACAAAGCCGCCACCGCAATATCCTCAGGTTTGCCCAAGCGTTTTACAGGTACACGCATTTTCATTTGGTCACGAATATCGTCAGGCACAGTGGCTAACATTTCGGTATCAATCGGACCCGGTGCGACAGCATTGGCAGTAATATTATATTTTCCTAATTCACGTCCCCAACCTTTGACCATAGCCGCCACCGCCGCCTTTGCCGCAATGTAATTTGTTTGTCCAAAATTACCATATACTCCTGAGATAGACGAAATATTAAGAATTCTTCCATATTGATTTTGAACCATATAAGGCGTAATGGCTTTTGTGCAATTAAAAACGCCTGTTAAGTTCACATTAATAACTTGATTCCACTGGTCTTCGGTCATCTTTAAAAAAGAAGCATCTCTTACAATGCCAGCATTATTGACGATAATATCAATTTGTCCATATTTTTCGAACACGATTTTAGCGGCATTTTCTACTGATGCGAGGCTTGTAATATCTACGCCTTCCATTACTTCACATTTCGAGCCTGATGCTTTGAGCGTAGAAGCAAGCGTTTTTGCTTTTTCTGTTTGTAAGTCCCAAATAATAACAATTGCTCCCTCGTGTGCGAACCTGCTCACGATTCCTGCCCCAATTCCTTGCGCACCGCCTGTGATAATGGCTATTTTATTTTGTAATTTTTTCATTGTATTAAATAAGTTCAATTTTTTTTATTTTAACGATTTTTCCTGCCATAAAAGAGGACATTGCTCCTTCAATTACTTCAATTTCAGCATTTACATTGATATTTTGTTGTTGAAATTTTTTTTGTAAATTAGTGGGTTGGTATGCAATTTGGTTTTCATCTTCCAAAAGCCAAACGCCTGCTCCTATATTTTTAAAAATAACTTTTGCTTTTATTTGCATATATTTTGTAATTTTAAAATTAATGATTAAATTTCGCCCCAAAATTATAATAAATAAATATAAAAATGAAATATCTACTTATTTTTTCTCTTTTTTTTGTATGTTTTAACGTACAAATTTTTGCCCAAAATGACTTAAAAGCACAAGAAATTTTATTTGAGGCATATCAAAAATACAAAACTTACAAAAATATTCGTATCAGTTTTAATACAAAAGTTACGAATTTTGAAACAAATAAAACTTTTGCTTATGATGCCAAAGGTTTTATCGAAGGAGTAAAGTATTTTATAGAATATCCCGAAGAAACAACAATGAGTGATGGAAAAAGCATTTGGAACTATCCAAAATCTAAAAAAAATGTTAAAATTATAGATTATAATCCCAATGACGGTATGCTAACTCCTGACGAAATATTTAGAGAAGATTTTTTAAAAAGTGGTTTGACTTACAAATATATAAAATCAGAAACTCAACAAGGTGATTTGACAGGCAAACCAAAAGTACTTGATGTCATCGATTTTTTTCCAAAAGAAAATACTCGAAAATACTCAAGTTTTAGAGTTTGGATTGATTCAAATACAAAATTAATCACTTCTTGGCAAGTAAATTTGAGGAATAATTCTCAAATTTTTTATACCATTAAACTAACTCCCAATGATAAAATCATAGGAACACCTTTTTATTTTGATAAAACTAAGTTTCCAAAAGATGTAAAAATTATTGATTTGAGAAAAAAATAGCATTACAAAAATTGTTTTGAATCTAAAAAAACGTTTCAAAATGATTGTTTATATACACATTGGAAAGTGATTTTAAGATTTCAAATCTATAAGGTTTTTAAAATTTTATAGTTTTAATACCTTGATAATCAATAATTTATAATCAATAAAGTACTTTTAAAATATCTCAAAACTACTTTCTAATATCTATTTTTTGATAAATTTAATAATTTTATGTCTGATTTTTAATTTTTATTTTGATTATTTGCGTATTTGGTTTAAATTTGCAGCTTATAATTTAAGTATATTTCAAACTAAAACTCTCTTACTTAAAAAATTATATTTTATATAAACAAAAATCTCTTTTTGAGAGTTAAGAGGCTAAAAATCATTAAAAAAAAATTTCAAAATGAAAAATTTAACTTGGTTATCATTGTTGATGATGATAACTTTATTCAGTGCTTGTGGTAATGCAAAATCAGGTAAAACAAAAAGCGGTATCGAGTACCAAATTCATTCTACTAAAAAAGGAAAAAAAATTAAAGCAGGCGATTTCGTAACTTTTCATTTTATGACCAAAGGCGTAATCAATGGAAAAGATAGCGTGATGGGAAGTACTTTTAAAGAAAAAAATCCATTGAAAGATTTTCAAGTACCTGACAAAATCAACGGAGATTATATGTTGGAAGGTTTGTTGATGTTTGCCGAAGGTGATAGTGCTACTTTCAAAATTCCTAATGACTCGATGTTTGCAAGACAAAAAGCACAAATTCAGAAGCAAATCACTATGATAAAACAACAAGAAAAATCGTTGGATACTATCAAAAGTTTGAATGATGAAAGCCGAAAACAAATGCGAGATAATATCAAACAACAATTAGAAAGTGCTAATAAAGCCCTTACTACGCGCCCTACCGAGTTGCCAGAAAAAAAATACATAGCAGTAACAGTCAAAATATTGAAAGTTTTGAATGCTAAAGAACGCGAAGCAGATGCTAAAAAAGAAGCAGAAAAAGCACAAAAAGATGCTGAAGCATTGAAAATCAAAGAAGCAAAAACTATCGAAGAATATGCAAAGAAAAATGATTTGAAAGTTGAAAAAACTGCCTCAGGTTTGTATTATGTCATCACAAAAGAAGGAACAGGCAACAAACCAAAAGCAGGTGATGAAGTAAAAGTAAGTTATACAGGTATGTTTTTAGATGGAAATATATTTGATACAAGCATAGAAGAAGATAGTAAAAAAGCAGGCTTAGACGAAAAACAAAAAGGTCGTAAATATGGTCCTATTGATTTTCCTTTAGGAATGTCACGTGTAATTCCAGGTTGGGACGAAGGACTTGCGTTGCTTCCAAAAGGTTCAAAAGCAGTATTTTTAGTGCCTTCTGGCTTGGCGTATGGCAAACAAGGTCGCGGTCAAATTCCACCTGATGCTATTTTGCGTTTTAATGTAGAATTAGTAGATTTTACTCCTGCAAAAGCACCTGAAACAACAAAACCAAATCCTGTTGTTAAATAGAATATTAAAAAATAAAATATAAAACGCTCAAAAAATTACTTTTTTGAGCGTAAACCTATAAAGTTTTGGCTTTATAGGTTTATAAAAATTGTTATAAAAATGTATTTTTCTGTCTATAAACCAATTTTTTACATATATGTATAAATATCTGTTTATGTTTTCATTTATTTTTTTATTTATTTTTGCTTTTACGCAATGTATTTCCCCTGATGAAAACGAAAAAAATCTCAAAAGAGTAGCCAGAGAGGTCAATGATAGAAAAGTAAAAAGGGTAGTAGAAAAAGATTTACGCAAATGGATACACAATAAAGGCACAGAAATTTGTCGTGTTCTTCAAAAAAATCTAATCAAAAAATATAGACTTGAAAAATCAAATCAAAAAGTCAATGCTATCAATGATTTTTATAAAATTGAAAACTTAGCAGGTTTAGATTCTTTGCGTGAGATGTATCAGGTTGATGTGCAGAAAATTCCGTTTGAAAATCCTGAAAAAATAAAGTTAAATACAATAGAACAAAAAAATTTACTTCAATTTAATTCACAAGAAAGTAGTCAAGAGCCAATTTTGGAAGTAGATTATCCTGATTATTATTTTTTATCTCCTATTATTTTGGAAAATAAGATTGTTGGAATGTGGCGTGTGAAGTTTGTGAGAGAACAAGCGATTCGTTTTTATGATTTTAGAGAACTATAACACAAATATATTTATTTTATGGATTTTTTGTTGGCTAATGTGTGTAAAAATAAGACTTAAAAAAATATTATGAAATTAGACAAAATTATACTTGAAAACTATAGAGGTTTTGAAAAAGAAGAAATTTTTTTTTCAGAAAGTAATATTAATGTTTTTATAGGCATCAATGGTGCTGGTAAAACAAGTTTATTAGACGCAATCGTGTATAATTTTGAGTTGTGGATAGAAAGTAATTTTAAAGTAGATATTTCTGCTAAGAAATTTTATGATAAATGGGGAAGTATAGATATTTTAGATTATGTTTTGCCGTTTTTTATGCTTGAACTAAAAAAAAACGCAAAATTAGGAAAAATTCACACTTATTTTAATCAACTTGAAGTTACTGAAATTGAGGTAACGTTTGATGAACAAGCACATCACGTTATCATAGGTTCAAAAAATAATTTTCAATCATTTTTACTTGCAGAATTATTTGAAAATGAAAATTATAGTATCCCTATTTTTGCATATTATACTACTTTTCAATTTTTTGATAAAAAAGAGCAAGATAAATCTAAAAATGTTCCTAAAATCAAACAATTAAATGCTTATCAAAATATTTGTACTTATTTGAGTGATTATCATTTATTTGAAAAATGGTTTAAAAATCAAGAGGATTATGAAAATCAAGAAAAAATTAGGTTAAAAAATTTAGACTATCGTAATCCAAGTTTAGAAGTTGTAAGAAAAGTAATCGAAATATTTTTTCAGGAACTTGGTAATCCATTTTTTAATGATTTAAAAATACAAAGATTTGAAAATGAATCTTTTGATTTTAAAGATGTAAACCAAAATTTTTCGTTGGTTATCAATAAAAATGATATTATATTTCATTTAGATGAACTTTCATCAGGCGAAAAAAACTTATTATTGTTGATTTGTGATATTGCAAGGCGGTTGTCTATTGCAAATCCTATGTTTTCTATAGAAGAAATTTTAGAAAAAGGAGAAGGTATTGTTTTGATTGATGAAATAGAACAGCACTTGCACCCAAAATGGCAAAGAAATATCTTATCAGCCTTAGAAAAAACATTTCCAAACATACAATTTATTGTTACAACTCATTCGCCCCAAGTTTTGAGTGGAACAAAAAAAGAAAATGTATTTATTTTAGATAATTTCAAGGTATCACAACAAAAACCTTATGTAGAAGGCAGAGATAGTAATTCTATTTTAGAAGATGCTTTTAATTTTTCTAAATATTCCCCTGAAATTAAATCTAAAATTGATGATTTTTATCACTTTTTGCAAAATAATATCGAGAAAGCGGAGGAAATTCTAAACTCTATCAAAGAAAAATTTGGTGAATTTGATTTGGAAGTAAAAAGAGCCACGATGTATCTCGAAGATGAAAAAGAAGATTTAGAATGAAACATATACAAAAAAATAAAAAAGAACCTATCGAACTCACAGAAGATAAAAAGGTTTTTAATTCTTTTGAATCCTTGAGTGGAGAGGCAAAAAAAGCAGTTCAAGAAGCTTTATTAGATGAACAAGGTTATATTTGTGCGTATTGTATGCAAAGAATCAGCACAGAAAGGAACAAAAAACTCAATAAACCAAGAATTGAAATAGAACATTATTTACCACAACAAACTTACCCTAATGAAGTACTGAATTATCAAAATATGCTTGGTGTCTGTAACGGCAATATTAACAATACTTTACATTGTGATAAAACAATGAACGGAAAATCTGATGGTACAATTATACTAAAAAAATTAAATCCACTTGATAAAAATTGTGAAAAATTGATTGCTTACCAAAAAGATGGAAAAATTATTAGTAAAAATAATGATATAGATGTAGAAAATGATTTGAATCAAATTTTAAACCTAAATCATACTCAACTTTGTCAAAACAGAAAAATAGCGTTGGATAAATATTATGATGATTTTAAAAAACAAAACAATGACAGAACTAAATGGAATAAAGTCTTGTTTGAGAAATTTATTGAAGAAAAATTAATACCAAAAAATAAAAAAGGGCAATTTAAAGAATTTGTAAATTTTTTAATTGCATTTTTTGAAGAAAAAAAAGAGAAAGGAAAATATAATAAAAAATAATCTTAATATGATTTTTATGTTATTTTTTTCCACTTTTCAAAAATAAACCTATCTAAGAAAAAGAAAATAAAATGTATTTTTTTTATAAAATATAAAATTTTTTTGGTTTTTTCAAAAAAAAGCATTATTATTGCCTTCGAAATAAAATGAAAACGAAGATATTGAAATATTGACAAAAATCAAATAAATAAAAAAGAAAAAAAATTCAAACTTTTAATATAAAATGGCAGAACAACTAACGCCAATTACCGTAGCATACGGAGATGGAATCGGTCCTGAAATTATGGACGCAACTTTACGCATCATCACAGCAGCAGGTGCGAGAATCAAAACTGAGGTCATCGAAATCGGTGAAAAAGTTTATTTGAGTGGAAATTCAGCAGGTATTGCAGCTGAATCTTGGGAATCTTTGAGACGTACAAAAGTATTCTTAAAAGCACCTATCACTACCCCACAAGGCGGCGGCTACAAAAGCTTGAACGTTACAACTCGTAAAATGTTAGGTCTTTTTGCTAATATTCGACCTTGCGTTTCCTATCATCCTTATGTGGATACAAAACACCCAATTATGGACGTGGTAATTATCCGCGAAAACGAAGAAGATTTATACGCAGGTATCGAACACCAACAAACACCTGAGGTAATCCAATGTTTGAAGATAATCACTCGACCAGGAACTGAAAAAATAGTTCGCTATGCTTTTGAATACGCAAAACAATATGGTAGAAAAAAAGTAACTTGCTTCGCAAAAGATAATATTATGAAACAAACTGATGGTTTATTTCATAAAGTTTTTGACGAAATCGGTGCAGAATATCCTGAATTAGAAAAAGAATTTTGGATTGTTGATATCGGTGCAGCTAAATTAGCAGATAGCCCAGAAGTGTTTGACGTGATTGTGATGCCAAATTTATATGGTGATATTTTATCTGATGTCGCAGCACAAATCGCTGGTTCAGTAGGCTTGGCGGGTTCGGCTAATATTGGTGCAGAAGTTTCTATGTTTGAGGCAATTCATGGCTCGGCTCCACGTCGCGCAGGTCAAAATTTAGCCAATCCTTCTGGACTTTTATTGGGTGCAATTCAAATGTTGGTGCATATAGAACAAGGTGATGTAGCTGATAAAGTACATAACGCTTGGTTAAGAACCTTAGAAGATGGCGTACATACGTATGATATTTTTAAAGAAGGAGTAAGCAAAGAAAAAGTAGGAACAAAAGAATTTGCTGATGCAGTGATTGCTCGCATGGGTCAAAAACCCGCAAAATTAAAACACGTAGATTATTCACAAGCAAAAGAAACTATCAAAGTAAAATTAAAACCAGCAGTGCCTGTTAAAATGGATACCATTGGCGTAGATATTTTCTTATATTGTGAAGATAGAAATGCTAATAAATTAGGCGATGCTATGAAAAAAATCGAAGTAAATGGTTTACATTTGACTATGATTACAAATCGTGGCGTAAAAGTATATCCAGATGGAATGGCAGAAACTTTCTGTACTGACCACTGGCGTTGTAGATATAAATCTGACAAACCTGTCAGTTATAGTGATATTTTGGCTTTGCAAACTGCGGTAAATAATGCAGGTTTTGCAATCATCAAAACAGAAAATCTTTGTCATTTTGATGGCGTAGAAGGATTTTCTGGCGGTCAAGGTGCTTAATTTTTGAAGTAACCTAAAACTCAATATATTTTAGCATAAATAGTTGTTAGTCAATTATTTATGCTAATTTTTTTAGTTTTGCCAAAGTTTTTTTTGTTATTTATTTCTAACTTTAATATTTATCAAAAAAATAAATCAATAGGAAAAATATTGGATAGTTTTGATGACATAGATATTAGTTTATTATTCTAAAAATAAATAAAAAAATGGTAGAAAAAAAATGTTATTCTACCATAAAATCTATTATAAAAAGTATATCATTCATCAAAAATGATAATTAAATAAACAAAAAATGCTTATAAAAATATTAAAAAATAAAAAAATAATATTCTTCATATTTTTTTTAAAAATAGTTAAAAAATATTTTGTAATTTATAAAATAAACAACTATCTTAGCGTTTAAAATAGAAATATAATTCTAAATGGAGCAACAAAAATTTGCGACACCTTCTATCATTAAAGTAATTGGCGTAGGTGGCGGCGGCAGCAATGCTGTTCGTTATATGTATAATAAAGGCATAAAAGATGTGGATTTTATTGTTTGTAATACAGATGTACAAGCATTAAATATGAGTGATGTGCCTACTCGTTTACAAATCGGTGCAGGACTTACCGAAGGTTTGGGAGCAGGGGCTAATCCAGAAGTAGGACGAGAAGCCGCCCTCGAAAGTAGAGAAGAAATAAAAGAATTGTTTAGCCATAATACCAAAATGTTGTTTATTACAGCAGGTATGGGCGGTGGCACAGGTACAGGTGCGGCACCCGTTATCGCACAAATAGCAAGAGAATTAGGTATTTTGACCGTTGCTATCGTAACTTCTCCCTTTGGATTCGAAGGCAGAAAAAAAAGAACTCACGCCGAAGATGGACTAAATGCTTTGAGAGATATGTGCGATACAGTGTTGGTTATCTCAAACGATAAACTCAAAGAAGTATATGGCAATCTCAAAATGAGCGAAGCGTTTTCGCAGGCTGATAATATTTTAGCAACTGCCGCAAAAGGTATTGCCGAAATGATTACCGTTGAGCAAAACGTAAACGTGGATTTTGAAGATGTAAAAACCGTAATGAAAAATTCGGGTGCCGCCGTTATGGGTTCTGCTAAAGCAGAAGGAGAAGGAAGAGCATTGCGAGGTGCACAAGAAGCATTAAGTTCACCTTTGTTGAACAATCAAAATGTATTTGGCGCTCAAAAAATTCTTTTGTCTATTATGTCAGGTAAATCTGAATTAGGAATGGACGAATTGGGTGAAATTACAGATTATATCACAGAACAAACAGGCACAGAGGCAACAATTATTTTTGGTTTGGGTACAGATTTATCTTTGGGCGATGCGATTCGTGTTACAATTATTGCCACAGGTTTCAAAGATGATATTTTTAATCGTGAAGAAAAAGAAAAAACACCTATAAAAGCAGTTGAAAATACTCCAAAACCTGTAGAAAATACACCAAAAACTTTACCAGAAGAATCAAGAGTCGTAACTTTTAACGTGCCTCCACAAATCGAAACTATACCAGAAGTAAGAAAAGAAGCCTCTAAAATTGTATATGATTTAGATGAGGAGAGTGATGTTAAAAATTCAATCGAAAATACGCCCAAAAATCCTATTGGTTATGATTATAGCCGCTCTCAATTTATTACCAAAGCTGATGAATTGATAGAAAAATTGAAAGCGTTTAACAAAAGCGAATTATCAAACGAAGTTTCTCCAAAAGAAATGGAAATTCCTGCTTATTTAAGAAGAAATCAATTTAAAATGCCTCATAATAACAACAATAACGAAAATATGTAGGTTTTTGTACATAAATATATCAAAAAAATACTTTCAATCTCACATTGAAAGTATTTTTTTTTGATAGTGTTATAAATGTAATGTTTTTGTCTTTTTGAGCGAAGCGAAAAATATGCGATTTCGTTCACAAAACACCATTCAAAAAGCAGTTGCTTCACTTCGTTCAGCAGGACAAAACGCCACCTTTTTTTTGACTACTTAGCACTTTCCGAAATTTTTAAATTTTTCTGAAAACTAATAAAAACAGGCTCATAAATTTAGCATTTAAACCTATCAAATTATTTTATATATATTTTTCTTTTAATTCTTTGATTAATTTTGGCACACCAATTGTCGCTGGTTCGGCTATAAAAGTAGTCATTTTATCCAAATTAATAGCAGGTTTTTGTGGGTCTATGATGTATTTAGGTTGGTTATTGTGAACTTCTGTAATCAAACCTGCGGCAGGATAAACGACCATCGAGCTACCAATTAAAATAAAAATATCACTTTTTCGGGCAATCAAAGTGGCTTCTCCCATTTTAGGAACCGCCTCTCCAAACCAAACAATATGAGGGCGAAGTTGTGAGCCGTCTTCACACATATCACCTATTTTTACCTCCTTATATCCCCAATCGAAAACCAAATCAGGATTGATAGAACTTCTTACTTTTGTCAATTCACCATGTAAATGAATAATTTTTGTAGAGCCTGCTCTTTCATGTAAGTCATCAACGTTTTGGGTAATGATCGTAACATCAAAATATTCTTCCAACTCAACCAAGCCTAAATGCCCTGCGTTTGGTTTTACTTCTGTCAATTGGGAACGCCTTTGGTTATAAAATCGGGTAACTAATTCCTTGTCTTTTTTCCATGCTTCAGGCGTAGCCACGTCTTGTACGTGATGATTTTCCCATAATCCATCAGAATCTCTAAACGTTTTGATACCACTTTCTGCACTAATTCCTGCACCTGTCAAAACTATAATTTTTTTTTTCTCTGTCATACAATAAAAAGTTAAAGATTAAAAATATTTAGAAATAACGTAAAAAATACTAAAAAAGTATAAATATTGATTTTTAGTTTTCTATTTTTTTTATAATATATTGAAAATCAATATATTATAAAAAAAATAAAACTCAATCTATGTTCATTGTCTTAAAATTTATGATGAGGATAAAATATAAAACTACTCAACTTTTATAAAAAGTAATTAATTTATTTTATGAAACGATGTATAAAAATAAATTTTTTGTGCTAACTTTGTAAAAAAAAATCATAATGCAAACATCACAAGAAATACAACAATATAGTCAAGCCTTTGCGAAACGAACTACTGAATATTATTTTATTGACCATACACACATTACAGGCAAAGAAATTTTAAATTTTTGTGATATAATTCAAGTTAATTTATTCATTATCAAGGAGTTATATTTTGAATGGGAAAAAGAAATCAATCGATTGAAAAGTCCTTATTTTGATTATGAAAATATAGAAGTAAAAAAAAATATCACAAACTTACTCAACAGCCTCTCAAATCATATTTTGATAAAAAAAGAAGTTTTTTTTGATTTGGTTGTCAGAGCCACCGCAGAAAGTTTAAAACTTTTGATTTATCCCGAACAATATTTTGCTGATTTTTTGACAAAATTAAATAAAGAAAACATTAAAAAAGAAGATTTGTTGCCTTTTTCTAAATATTGGAGTTTTTATAAACTTAAATTTCAAAAACTATTGCTCGAAATGGAAGACAAATCGTTTTCATCTTTTGATTTGAATTGGATTTGGAAAGATTTGATGACAAAAAAAATCGAAGAAATAGAAAATGAAATCGGTATTTTTGATAGTATATATACCACAAATTGGCAAAAAATTATTCCTCAAAAAGAAAAAAATAATGTATTAGAAACAGAAAGTTTTTTATATAAATCTGAAAATATAAATTTACCTAAGGTAAATTTTGGCGGTGATGAAATCTTAGATATTCCTAATTCTTTGAATGTTCAATTTGCAGACAATACAGAACTCAAATCATCTTTACATAATCAATTTCAACAATCAAAAATTCAAAATCTTAGACAAGCCATTGCTTTAAACGAAAAATTTTTATATATTAATCAATTGTTTGACGGCAATAGTTTGGCTTTTAATGATGCTTTGGATAAATTAGAAAATTGTCAAAATTTAAAAGAAGCATTGCTTTTAATAGAACAAAAATATGCTAAAAACTATCAGTGGAACAAAGAAAAAGAAGAAACAAAACAATTTTTAGATGTGATTGAAAGACGTTTTTTATAAAAAATAATGCAAAGCCATTGCATAACTTTTCAAACCAAAACCTGATACTATTCCTTGACAAGATGCCGTCAAAAAACTTTTGTGTCTAAAACTTTCTCTCTTATAAATATTAGAAATATGTACCTCAATCACAGGCGTTTCGATGGCACTTATCGCATCAGCGAGTGCGATAGAGGTGTGTGTATATGCACCTGCGTTGAGGATAATTCCTTGATAAGAAAAACCAACTTCGTGCAATTTATCTACCAAAAAACCTTCTGTATTTGATTGATAATATTCCAATTGAAATTGAGGAAAAAGCATTACTAATTCTTCAAAATATTGTTCGAAAGTTTGTGAGCCATAAATATTAGGCTCTCTTTTTCCCAATAAATTAAGATTTACTCCATTGATTATCAATATTTTATTATTATTCATTTTGATTATGAATTTTGTTTGATGAGCATTTCAATTTGTTTTTTTGATAACCAACCTTTTATTTTTCGAGCAATTTTTCCTTCGCTGTTGATGATATAATTAGTAGGAAAAGTTTGAATATCATATAATTTTTCTGTGATTTTTTTTTCATCAACCAACATTTTAAAACTTATTTCGAAGTCTTTTTTAAATTTTTCAGATACTTTTTTAGATTGCCCCAAATTGATAGCCACCAACTCAAAATCAAAACTATTATCTTTTTTTAATTCTTCATAATTTGCTTGCATACGCGGAAATTCTTCACGACAAGAACGACAGAAATCAGTCCAAAAATGTAAAATCAAAACTTTTCCTTTGTTTTTTTCGGGAGAATAGGTTTGATTTTCCATATCAGCTAACGCAAAAACGGGGGCAATTTGTCCTTTATCGGTTGGTTTTGAATTGCAAGAAAACAAGACAAAAATTATTAAAAGTAAATATATTATTTTTTTCATTTTTATTGATTTTTATTGATTTTTATTGATTACCTGCAAATTTAACAAAGAATAAACGAAATCACAAAAAACTTGGTTATAAAATAAGGAATGAAATTTTTTAGATATTATTCTTGGTGCGAAAAATCTTGTGGTTTGGGTAGATTTTCTAAGGAATCCAATCCGAAATATTCCATAAATTTTTCAGATGTACCATATAAAATTGGATTGCCTGCGGTTTCTGCTTTTCCTTTCATTTCAATCAAATCTTTTTCTACTAACTTTTGGACTGCATAATCAGAATTTGTACCTCTAATTTGTTCGATTTGTGATTTTGTAATTGGTTGTTTGTAAGCAATAATTGACAAAGTTTCTAAGGCAGATTTTGAAAGTTGTTTTTTAGATTGTTGTTTGAGCATACTCGACAACACAAGATGATACGCTGGTTTTGTCATCATTTGATAACCGCCGCCTGCCTTGACTAATCCAAAAGCAAAATCTTCTCTTTGATATTTTTCTTTTAAACTTTCGATGGCTTCTGTGATATGATTTTCAGGAATTTCGGTATCAAAATATTCTGTTAAAATTATTTTTATATCAGCCACGCCCAAAGGTTGTGGAGTAGCAAAAATCAACGCTTCTACTTGATTGATAAGGTATTGCATAAAATTTTGAAGTAAGATTGTGTATAAAAACGTAAGAAATTATTGTTTTTTTATGAGTTCAAAAGTTTGCGAAGGTAATTTTTTTTGACTTATTTCAATATCAAAATATTGCTCGATTTGTACTTTTTTGCCTCGTGAAAGTACAATTACTTCGGTTTCTATCCACGATTTTCTATTTACTTTTTTATGTTTTTTGAATTGTAATTCCATAATCGTAGCGCCTTGATTCGAAAAAACTCTTACTACATATAAATTTTCGGCATCAAACCAAACTTGTGGTGTTTTAAAATCGTTTTCTAATGCTCCCAAAACATATACTTTTCGATTTTCCCAAGTAGTAGTATAAAATTTGGTAAGGTCATAACCTGCTTCTTTAAAATTTTTGCGAGCATATTCTTTTTCTATAAAAAAAATACCGCCGTTCCAAGCCAAAAAATCGTGAAAATAAGCACTGGCTTTTCCTAAAGTGCCGTTTCTTACTTGATAAACGCTATCATTTTTGAACAATACTGTGTTTTGTGAAGTGCTATCTAAATCTATGCGAAATTTATTTGGAAATTCGATATATTCTTTCCAAGTTGAACGACCAACAATGCTATCTTTATTGTCAAAATGAATATTTTTTTGTGTAAATGTTACGCTTTTATAATGTCCTTTTTTATGTTTTTTTTGAAGTGCTTCCCATAAAGAATCAAAATCTTTGATAGTAGTTGGCAAAATTAAAATACTAAAAATAAAAATAAGTGATGATATTGTTGATGACATAATGCAGATGTTTTATGTTTTAGAAGATTAAAATAAAAATTATTAAGCCCAATCCAAAGGGAGTTTTTGAGCATTTTCAGAAAAAAAGGTTATTGTTTCTAACTATTTATGTACTTTTGGGGCAACGTGGAAGTTTACACCAAAAGTACGTAAATAGATAGGATATTTTTAACTTATTTTTTATTTTGAAATAGGATATAACCAACCAAATTCATCTTTTATTTTTCCTTTGCATACATCTTGCAAATATTTTTTTGCTTTGAGTGCAAATCCATTTTCGTCTAAGGCTTTTAATTCAAAAACTTTATCATTGAAACCAATGGCTTCCATTTGAGCAATAACTGCGGCAGTTCCTACGCCAAAAAATTCCTCTAAAGTACCGTTTTCTAACGCATTTCTAACTTCTTCGATACTCAAAGGACGTTCTTCGACTTCATATCCCCAATGTTTTGCTAAATGCAACAAAGTTCGTCTGGTAACACCGTTTAAAATTGTGTCGTGGACATCAGGCGTGATAATTTTTCCATTAATTTTAAACATCAAATTCATTGTGCCTGATTCTTCAATATTTTTTCTATATTGACTATCTGTCCAAATGATTTGGTCAAAACCTTGGTCTTGTGCTAATTTTGCAGGATACAAAGAAGCGGCATAATTTCCTGCAGTTTTGGCTGAACCAATACCACCTGAGGCGGCTCTTACATAATCCGTTTCCACTTTCATACGCAAAGGTTTTTCGTAGTAAGGACCTGACGGACAACACATCACCACAAACCTATAACCTGTCGAAGGGTGCATACCGACCACTTCGTCTGAGGCGTACATTACGGGGCGTAAATACATCGAGGCACCTGTGGTTTGAGGCACCCAATCAGCCTCTATTTGTAGTAATTTAGCAATTCCGCCTAAAAAAATTTCCTCTGGGAGTGTAGGCATACACATACGAATGGCAGATGCGTTCATACGTTGAAAATTAAGTTCTGGGCGAAACATTACAATTTCTCCATCATCTTTTCTATGGGCTTTCATTCCTTCAAATATAGATTGACCATAGTGAATAGCCAACATAGAAGGTGCAATTTCTAACTTACCATAAGGAACAATTTGTGGCGTTTTCCATTCATTATCTTCATAAGCGACTACTAACATGTGGTCAGAAAAAACGCGCCCGAATGGTAATTTGTTAAAGTCTGTACTCGCTAACTTTGAATTTTTTGTAGGAGTAATGTCAAAATCTAAGGTGGCTATCATATTATTAAAAAATTAATTTAAAAGTTTAAAAATTTTTTGTTTTACAAGCGGTCTATTTAAAAATACAAAAAATATTATAAAATACGAAAAGACAAAAAAATACTATCTGCTTTTCCAATGAATTTCATCAATTTGTAAATCTTTGTGCATCTGTCTGCATAACATAAACAAATAATCAGACAATCTGTTCAAATATTGATACACCAATTCATCAACTTTTGTGGTATGTGTCAAGGCTATTACTAATCTTTCAGCACGCCTACACACACACCTTGCCACTTGTCCAAAAGATATACTTTGATGACCACCGGGTAAAATAAAATTTCTTAAAGGTTCAACTTGCACATCAATTTCGTCTATAGCATTTTCTAAGGCGGTGATATCATCTTGAACTAACATAGGAATTTTGAATTTTGCGTCATCTTCCAATGCTAAAATTGAACCTATAATAAATAAATTATTTTGAATAGACCTCAAAAAATTACTTCTATTGATGTTGATAGTTTGGTCTGCTAATAAGCCAATATAAGCATTTAGTTCGTCGACAGTGCCATAGCTATCGATTCTTAAATCTGCTTTTGATACTTTTGTGCCGCCGATAAGGCTTGTAGTTCCTTTATCGCCTGCTTTTGTATATATTTTCATTTTATTATAATTTCGAGTGTAAAGGTAAATTATTTTTTTGAAATTTCATAATTATAGTGTTTTTTTTTATTTTTTGGTAAAAAAAAACATTATTTTAGAATATACTAAGCGGTTGGAAAGTAAAAAATAAAGAAATAAAATGAAAATAAAATATATTTTGGCATACTCATTTTTAGAGTTGTCGATGTTGCAAACTGGAGAGTCTGCAAAAAAAATAGTTATGATATTTGTTGATTGAATAAGAAAAAATAACTTTGTTTAAAAAAAATATACCCAATAAATAAAAATGGTCGTATTTTAAATGTAATATCAAACTAAAAAGCACTAAAAAAAACAACATACTTTTCAGTAGAAATGTTTTTTTTAGTACTTTTTGAATGTTTATTTTCTGATATTTATTTTACTTTTTTATAAAAATATGTACTAAGACTTGCTTCCCCGCCTTGTGGAACAAGCACTAATTCATCTTCACTGACAGATATTAAGTGATACTCACAAAAATCAGGGGCATCTGGCATTGCTTCTCTTAATCTTATTCCCATAATTGGTGTAGGTTCTTGACTTTGTTTTGCTTGTTCTATTTTCTCTTTACTGAGTTTTACAAGTCCCCACTTATCTTTACGTTTTTCGGCACCCTGACCAGGCTCTTCTTCAAAAGTAGTTTCTTTAAAAAGAATATAGCCCTCTGCTTTGGTTGGTGGCACACCTTCCATCTTAGTTTCTACTTTGGTTTGTTGCCATTTTCCCATTAGTTTTTTTCTGATGTCTTCTTCAGAATCCTCTTTTTTAGTTTTTTCTTCTGATTTCTCTGCTGTTTTTTCATCTGCTTTTTTTTCAGATGATTCTTCTGTTTTTTTCTCGTCTTTTTTTTCTCCGCAACTTACCAAAATTGCGAAAGAAAGGACTAAAAATAGCCCAAAAGTGTGTTTTTTCATATTTAGAAATGTATTTATTTAGTTTAACTATTGCAAAAGTAAAGTTTTTTTTTAAAATTCCAAATTTTTTATCAAAAAAATATCGAACATTGCATAAATATCAATTATACTTTATAAAATGGTGGTGTTATAATACAATATCAAAATAAAAAGCACTAAAAAAAACAACATACTTTTCAGTAGAAATGTTTTTTTAGTACTTTTTGAATGTTTATTTTCTGATATTTATTTTACTTTTTTGTAAATATATGTGTTAATACTTGCTTCGCCACCCTGCGGAACCATTACCAACTCATTTTCATTAACAGATATTATATGATAGTTGCAATGATAAGGGTCTTCTGGGATTGGTTCACCACATCTTATTGCTGCAATTGGCATAGGTTCTTTGGTTGTCCCTGCTTTTCTACCTTGTTCTATTTGTTCTATTTGTTCTGGTCTGACTTTTACAAATGCCCATTTACCTTTGCGTTTTTCACCATCTTGATAACCACCTTCTTCAAAAGTAGCTTCATTAAAAATAATATGCCCCTCTGCTTTGGGTGGTTCCCCCATCCCTT
The DNA here is from genome assembly GCA_004293265.1 of Bacteroidota bacterium. Classification (GTDB taxonomy): domain Bacteria; phylum Bacteroidota; class Bacteroidia; order Cytophagales; family Microscillaceae; genus RDXZ01. Next base: position 33,071 of record RDXZ01000010.1, read on the forward strand.
CCATATTACTTTCTATTTTGGTTTGTTGCCATTTTCCCATTAGTTTTTTTCTGATGTCTTCTTCAGAATCCTCTTTTTTAGTTTTTTCATCTGATTTCTCTGCTGTTTTTTCATCTGCTTTTTTTTCAGACGATTCTTCTGTTTTTTTCTCGTCTTTTTTCTCGTCTTTTTTTTCTCCGCAACTTACCAAAATTGCGAAAGAAAGGACTAAAAATAGCCCAAAAGTGTGTTTTTTCATAATGTAGAAAACATTTTTAGTTTAATTTAATGCAAAGATAAATTTTTTTTTAATATTCCAACTTTTTTATCAAAAAAAAACGACTTATATCATTGTTTAGTCCGCAAATAAGACAAAAATATTTATGGTTCTTAGAAAATTTATATGGAAAACTATCGTAAGAAGCACGCGGATAACGCGGATTTTACGAATTAAAACGGATTTTTCGCCCCTGCTTCTGTCCCACAAGCAGTCTTCGTTGGTATAAGATTTGTTTGTTACAACATTCGCTTGTGGGACGCAAGCGAGGGCGTAAAACGGATTTTTTTATTTGTATAAATTTTATCCGCATAAATATTAGAAGAATCTATTTTTTTACAAAAGCAGTATTTTTTCTTAATAAAAAAAACAAATTAGTTAATTTTTAGTTAAATAATAAAATAATTCTATAAAAAAATGCAATTATACGCAACGCCATTTTATAAAAAAATCAATTCTAATCTGAAAAATATTATTTATTATCCCAAAAAATATGTTTATTTTTGCAAAAAATATATTTGAAAAAAGGAAAATATACATCAAATTTATTGCAACAATGACAGAACAACAAATAAATTATATTGAAATTGGAAGAGGTGCTAAATTAGTCGCCAAAAAATATTGGCATCAATTTATACTTGGCATTGACCTAAGAGAAAGCGTCAATTTTTTAGTGGTCAGTGAGGTAGAGGAAAATGAAGTCTTATACAAAAGTAAAATATCTATCGAAGAAATAAAAAAATCTACATGGAAAGAACTCATTAAAATTTCTAAAACAAAAGATTTCATAGATAAATTAATAAAAATAAGTGAAAATAAACAGGAATTGTTCGATGAAATCAATACAATAGTCAAAAATATTCAACATACAACAAAATTACTCAATCAAAATTGGATTTCAAAAGATGAATACAATAATTTGGGGTACAATTCTAATTTTAGTAATTGGATTGATGCTACTTACACAAAAGGAAAACTTAAATTTATACTTAATTTAGATAGTTTGGAGGAAGAAAATTGTCATATTAAAATTCCTATACAACATTTTAGCGGAGAAAGTGGCTATTTTTCAATTCAAATGGGAAGGTTTGAATTATCAAAAAATCAAATTCTTATTTGGCAAAACGATATTTTTCCAAGTCAAATCAAATATGAACTGATTGATAATGAATTGATTTTAGAATTATATAAAAATAAAATAAAATTTGTACCAGAAACATTAATATAGCAGTATAGTGTTATTAAAAAAAGTAAAAGTCTTGCTTTTTTTTTATATATTTTTTTTCTTTTAAAAAATAACTTTGAAAAAAAAGTGAAAAAAAATTATGATTTTTCAAAAGTTTTTCTTATCATTACGCCTTGAATATTGATTTGGCACTTTGTTTGTCTTATCTAAGTAAAAATACAAAAATATGGACGCACTCAAAACATTTTCAACAGAAGAAATTTCAACAGAAACTACGCTTATGGAAGATAAAATAGTCATTTCATCAGAAGAAGAAATACAAGAAAAACAAAACTTAGAGGACAATATTTGGGTGGAAGCGAATTTGATTCGTCTTGATGAAATTATCAAATCTGAACACGATAAAAATATAACAGAATTTACGACATCGATTCTTAATAATGTTTCTAATACACTCAAAGTTGTCAAAAGTGTGTTTTTTACTTATATCGAACCTGAAAATATATTGCGTGCAACGGCTTGTTTCGCTTCTCAAATCGAAAATTTATCTAAAAAAGAATTTCATTTGGGCGAAGGCTTGGTCGGGCAGGCGGCTAAAGATATGAATATTTTATCCTTAGATGAAGTCGAAATGCAGTTTGATACTTCTTTGGGTGGATTGGGAAAAGCCTATGTTTTAATCGTTCCTTTGGTTTTTCGTCAAAAAATATTAGGCGTTTTGGAAGTAATGATGATGACCAAAATCACTCCACGAACTATGTTATACGTTGAAAGAGCAAGTAAAAATATTGCTATTGGTATCCAAAACCATTTTGTAAGCCAAATAGCACAAAAAAATCTGCTCCAAGATGAAATCAAACAACAAGTATATCAATTTTTAGAAGAACAATTGAATAACAAAGATAATGAAGTAGTACAACTTAAACTTAAATTAGAAAAAAAAGAAGCGGAACTTGAGGAGGCTTTGGCACATATTAATTTACAAGAAATTTTACCAACTCAAAACAATGGTGAAACGCTCAACGAAAATAATGATGCCGAAAAAAGTGAACATTATGAACTAATGTTGTCTAAAAAACAAACCGAAGTAGATATTCTTAAAGACGCAGTGCGTTGGAAAGATGAGGAGATTGAAAAATTAGACAATGAAATTTTGGAAAGAAAAAGTGAATATCGCTCAAAAGTTGAAAGCCTTACTGATGAAATCAAACAACTCAAAGCACAATTAGAAGGGCAAAATATAACACAAAATGACCAACTTTTGGAGGCTTGGAAAGAAAGATATACTAATATCGAAAACGAACTCGACCAAACTCGCCAAGAATTGAGTAAATTAAGACAATTGTTACAAGAGGCTGATGAAAATTATCATCAAACTAAAAGTGAATTGGTGCAGGTGCAAGCAAAATACAAAAAAAGAGAAGATGAATATATCGTTTCTCAATATTTGCTCACACAACAAGAGGACACAACAGAGTTGAACCGAAAAATTGACCAACTCAATTATATTATTGCTGATAAAGAAAGTGAAATTTTAGATTTTCAACAACAATTAGCTGCTTTGGATAGCTTGAATATAGTTTTACAAGAAAAAGAAGATTTGAAAAATTATATTGATAATTTGGAAAATGCTTTAGTTGAAAAAGACAAAATGGTTTTAAAACAAACCGAAACTTTTGAACTTCAATCTAAAAGTGTAGAAAAAAATTATTTAGATGATTTGACAGCTTTACAAGATGAAATTTTAATCTTAAAAAATGAGTTACAACAAAAAAATCAAGGTAACACGCAAGAATTAGAAATTTCTATTGAAAATAAAAACAAAGAACTAAATCATTGGAGAGAGCAAGTAGAGGTTTTGGTACAAAGTGTAGCAAACAAAGAAAAATTATTAGACCAACAAAATACAAACGCATTGTTAAAAATAGCAATATTAGAACAAAATTTGTTAGATGCTACTAATAATAATGAAGAAGTTGCCAATAAAGAAGAAGTTTTGCAAAAACGTATTCAATCTTTGGAACAAGATATTTTTTATAAAAATAATGCCTTGCAAGCTATGGCAAAGTTGGAAATGAAATTGACGGCGGTAGAGGAGGAGTTATATGCCAAAAATAAAGAAAATGATTTTTTACAAAGTAACATCAAAGATTTGAACGAAAAATCTGATAATGTACCAGAAGTGGCAGAACTCATCGCGGAGTTAAGGCTCAAAGATGAGGAACTAACACAACTAAAAACACAAAAAGATACTACTCAAAACGAAGATTTTACTGAAATATTGAGGTTGAAAGACGAAGAATTAACGCATTTGAAAGCACAAAAAAGCAATGACGAACTCGAATTTCAAAAAAGATTAGAAGATTTGGAACTGATACATTTGCATTTGTCTGAAAAGAAAAAAGAAATGGAAGAGCAAGCAAATTGGTTGAACGAACAAACACAAAAAATACTTGAAAATCAATCTAATAATGAAAATAAAACCGAACCAAAAACTGAAATTACAGAAAATCAAACACAAATAATTTCGAATATTTCGGTTATGGAGCGTCAAAAAATAAAAGCCTTAGATAATTCTTTTATCTCAATGGAGTTAGATATTCAAGGAAAAATTTTGAATATTAACAAACCTTTTGAGCGTACCTTGGGATATGATTTGAAAGATATTGAAACCAAAACTTTAAACGATATTGTGGATATTGCGGATAGGTCGCAAAGTCCTTTTCAACAACTATTTCCACAAATTCAACACAAAATTATTGTGATGTTAAATTTGCATTATGAAGGAAAAGAAGGCGAATTGGTACGTTTGAGAACATTTTTTAATCCAATTGAAAATGAAAACGGAGAAGTGGATAGAGTTTTAGCCATTTCGCATTATGCGTAATTGCTTTTCAAAAAAATAAAATAAGTATAAAAAAAGGATAGAAATTAATGTTTTTTCTATCTTTTTTTTTAACAAATACATCAAAAAAATCAAATGAAAATAGGACAAGTTATAAAATATTTAGAAAATTTTGCCCCAAGTATTTATCAGGAAAGTTATGATAATAGTGGTTTGTTGGTAGGCAATAAAAATACAGAAATTACAGGTATTTTGATAGGTTTAGATTGTTTAGAAACTACGATTGAGGAGGCGAAACAACAAAATTGTAACTTAATCATCACGCATCACCCAATTATTTTCAAAGGTTTAAAACGACTCAACGGCAATCATTATACTGAAAGAGTTGTGATAAAAGCCCTCAAAAACGATATTGCTTTGTATGCCATTCATACCAATTTAGATAATGTCAAAAATGGTGTTAATTTTAAAATTGCTGAAAAATTAGGCTTAAAAAATATTAAAATATTAGTGCCAAAAACACAAACTTTGATGAAATTAACGGTTTTTGTACCTTTGGAAAACACACAAAACTTGTTACAAGCCTTAGCAGAGGCAGGCGCAGGACAAATAGGTGAATATAAAAATTGTAGTTTTCAAACGCAAGGAATTGGGCATTTTCAACCGAAAGAAACCGCCAATCCTTATATTGGAAAAGCCAATCAAGAAGAAAGTGTAGCAGAAAACAGAATCGAAGTTATTTTTCCAATTCATTTACAACACGAAATTTTGAATGTAATGCAAAAAAATCACCCTTACGAAGAAGTGGCGTATTATTTACATTTGTTGGAAAATAAAAATCAAGAAATTGGAAGTGGTGCGATAGGAGAATTAGAAAATGAAATCAGTGAAAAAGATTTTTTGGGGCATTTATCCAACACTATGCACGCAAAAGGCATCAAACATACAAAATTTTTAGGTAAAAATATTAAAAAAGTTGCCGTTTGTGGTGGAACAGGAAGTTTTTTGTTGGGCAATGCAATGAGTCAAAACGCTGATGTTTTTGTGAGTGCTGATTTTAAATATCACGAGTATTTTGAGGCAGATAATAAAATTTTGATTGCTGACATTGGACACTATGAAAGCGAGCAATTTACATCAAATTTATTAAAAGACTATTTATTGGCACAAAAAGATATGATATTGCCGATTTTTTTGACTACTCAAAACACAAATCCTGTAGAATATTTTTGGGTAGAATAGTTTTATAAATGTTAAAAAACTCTTAAAAAACTTTCTAAATCGGTTTCATCAGTAATTTCTAATTTCTTTTTGAGGCGATATTTTGTCATTTTCATACTATTTGGCTCAATATTCAACAAACGAGCAATGTCTTTCGTACCCAAATTGATTTTTAGATAAGTGAGCATTTTTAAATCGTTCATAGTCAAGGTAGGAAATTTTTGTGTTAATCTTTGGAAAAAAAATGGGTGAACTTTCTCAAAATGAATTTTAAAATTATCCCAATCAGCATCTAAATCGAGATTATCTTTTAAACTTTTGGTTAAATGTTTAAAATCTTGTTGAGTTTGTTGTGTTATATTTTCTGTAAATTTTTGTAATTTTTTTTGAATATCTTGTATAAAATTATTTTTTTCAAAAATTTGTAAAGTAATCATTGCCAATTCTCTTTCTTTGAAAGACAAAACTTCTTCCATTTTTTCTTGCTCTAATTCGTGTTTGTGCATCAAAAATTCTTTTTCTTTTGCCTCTAATTCGTGAGCAAAACGTAGTCTTTCTACTTCCAATAAGTTTTTTTTGGATTGGTCATCTAAAATTTTATGTTTATAACTCATCGCTAAAGATAATATTACTATCTCAATAATTGTACTGATTTGTAAAGCGTGTGAAACTAAAAAATGATAGGAAATAAAACCACGATTATATGAAACCATTATCACCAAACCCACTACATAAGCCAGCCAAGCAAACGAAAAATATGGAGCGAATACATTGCCTTTTCTCCAAAAAATAATTCCTATTGAAACTAAAAACAAAGAATATAATGGATTTAATAAAAATATATACGAAGTGATATTAGGAAAACTCAAAAACAAAGAAAGAACAATCACAGACACGCCATAAAAAGAAACATAAAACAATAAATTGTCCCAAAACTTTGAATATTTGCGTAAATCTAAGAAATAACGACAAAAATTTGCTGAGGAAACATTAGCAATTCCTACCCAAATATACATACCATTGCCGTTAAAAAAAGTTGTATTGGGGAAAAAATATTGGAAAGCAAAACCATAAGAAGTGAACTGAACCATAAACATTGCGGCGGCAAAAGATACATAAAATAAATAGGCTGTATCTCTTAATCTTAACCAAATCAAAAAATTATAAACCAACATCAAAAAAATAATACCATAAAAAAATCCATAAAATAAAATTTCATTTCGCTCTTGTGAGTAAAAAAAAATTTCTTCAAAAAGCGTCATTTGTAAACGAATACGCGTAATACTTTCATTTTTTATATAAATTGTTTGAGGTATATTTTGAGGTGAATTTAATAAAAATAAAAAACTTCTATGCACAATCGGGCGTGTATAAAAAGGCTTTTGTTCTCCTGTAACTATTTTTTCCCAATTATTTTTATCGTTTTTTTGCCAAAATTCTATATTATCTACTCCTGACATTTCTAAAAAGAAACGTTTTTTTTGTGTATTATTTTGAAAATCAATTTTTATCCAAAAAGGATATTTGACAAAACCAAAATTAGTATAAGATATTGTTTTTTTGAATTGTTTTTTTGTGATTTCTTCCAAAGATTGTTTTTTGGTCGAATCTACATAATAAGAGAGGTTAAATCTTTCGTTTTTTTTGAAGTTATTTTCAAAGAAAATAGTTTGAGAATTTATTTTAAACGAATAAATACTAAATAATAACAATAATAAAATATATTTCATTGTGTGTGTAGTTTTCTCAGATTGGAGGAGAAAATTTAATTCTGCCACAAAATTAAGAAGATTATTTTGAATAAAAAAGTAATTTGTAAAAAATAGTTAAATAGAACTTTTATTAGACTTAAAAATGTTTTTAGTAGAAGTAAGTATCTTTCATTTATTATTAATTAAAAAAATGTTCAAAAAAAAAGTATTATTTCTTTTATTATTAACTTTTGCCAATGTATATGCACACGCACAAAAATTTGGTGAGAATAGAGAAAAATGGATTTTTTCGATTTCGTTAGCGAAGGCAAATGTGTTATTAAATATCGAACTCAAAAAAAATAGTGATAATCAATGGGAAGGTTTTATTGATAATCAACAAGAAAAGGTGGTGTTTGATAGAGTTATAAAAACCAAAGATTCTTTGAATTTATACATCGATTTGTATGATGCAGCACTGCTTTGCAAATATGACAACGAGGCAAAATTACGAGGTGATTGGGTGCGTTTTGGTTTAAAAGAGCCGTTTAGAGTGCCTTTGACCGCAGAAATTCCTATGTATAGCAATTATTTGGAAGGTTCAAGGCTCAATAGTACAAAAGATTGGGCAGGAAAATGGGAAATTTTTTTTGAAGATAATAAACAAATTATCGGAGAATTTAAAAATTTAGAAGATAATTCTTTTGTAGGAACTTTTTTGAGTAGTTCAGGGGATTATCGTTTTTTAGAAGGTTTTTGTAATCAAGGTGTTTTTTATTTATTTGGATTTAATGGAGCGAGTGCTTATATTTTTATTGCTGAAAAAGATGAAAAAACAGGCAATATCAAAGGCGAAATGCACTCAGGAAGAACGGGTTATAAAAAATTTACGGGCAAAAAAAATGCTGAGGCTTTTTTACCTGATGCCAATAAAATTACTTATTTGAAAGAAGGTTATAAAAAACTTGATTTTTCTTTTCCTAATTTAGACAACCAAAAAATAAATTTATCAGATAAAAAATTCAAAAATAAAGTCGTCATTGTGCAATTATTGGGTTCTTGGTGTCCAAATTGTATAGATGAAATTGGTTATTTATCGCCTTGGTATCAAAAAAATAAAAAAAGAGGCGTTGAAATTATTGGTTTGGCGTATGAAAGAAATGCAGAATTTGATATTGCAAAATCAAAAGTAGAAAAAATCAAAAAAAAATTTGATATTCAATATGAATTATTGATTGCAGGAACAACCGAAAAAGAAAACGCAAACGCTACTTTGCCGATGTTGAATGGCGTAAACGCGTATCCAACGACCATTTTTATTGATAAAAAAGGAAAAGTAAGAAAAATTCATACAGGTTTTTCAGGTCCAGCAACAGGCAAACATTATGAAGAATGGCAAAATGATTTTAATTTATTCATAGATACTTTATTGGCTGAAAAATAAAAAAAACAGGTAATTAGTTACAATATTCTCACAAAAGTAGGGTTTTTTTTGAGAAAAACAATATTTTTTTAGTATATTTGCACTTATTAAAAACAAAATAAATTTTTATCATTTTTTAAAATTGTTATGACACAAGAACAACACAGAGATTTAAAAAGCCGTTTAGAGGCTTTGAGGAGGTTTCTTTGACTACGCTCATAAGTTAGAGGAAATTAAACAAAAAGAAGAATTGACTTTGGACGCAAACTTTTGGGACGAACCAAAAGAAGCCGAAAAATTACTCAAAAATATCAAAATATTAAAATCTTGGACAATTCCTATCCAAAAAATAGAAAGTTTGATTGATGATTTAGATACTTTATTAGAGTTTTTTGAATTGGGAGAAGGCACCGAACAAGATATAGAAATTGCTTATCAAAACGCACTCAAAGTCGTAGAAGAATTAGAAATTAAAAAAATGCTCAACGAAGAAGGCGATGAATTAGATGCAATTCTGGAAATAAACTCAGGAGCAGGAGGGACAGAAAGCAACGATTGGGCGGAAATGTTGATGCGTATGTATATTCTTTGGGGCGAAAAAAATGGATACAAAGTTACTGAAATTGACTATCAAGCAGGGGAGGTCGTCGGTTGTAAATCTGCTACATTAGAGTTTAAAGGCGAATTTGCTTATGGATATTTGAAAAGTGAGATTGGGGTACATCGTTTGGCGAGAGTTTCTCCTTTCAATGCCGCAGGAAAAAGACAGACAACTTTGGGGGCAGTTTTTGCTTATCCTGTGATTGATGATGATATCGAAATAGAAATCAATCCCAATGATTTGGAATGGGATACGTTTCGTGCAGGCGGAGCTGGCGGGCAAAATGTCAATAAAGTTGAAACCGCAGTGCGTGTAAAACATATTCCGTCAGGCGTTGTCGTAACTTGTCAAGAACAACGTTCACAAGGACAAAACAAAGACAAAGCAATTCAGATGCTAAAATCTCGTTTGTATCAACTCGAATTGGATAAACGGAATGAAGAAAAAGCAAAAATTGAAGGCACAAAAAAGAAAATTGATTTTGGCTCACAAATTCGAAATTATGTCATTTATAATCAACAAGTAAAAGATGTACGCACTAATATTTCACGTACTGACGTGCAAAATGTATTAGATGGTGATTTGAATGAGTTTATGAAGGCTTTTTTGATGATGCAATAATGGTTAAGAATCGCTATTTGATTGATATACAAGTGTTTATAAATTAAAAATCTTTAAAACCATCACAAAAAATGATTTTAAAGATTTTTAATTTTTTGGGTTTTTTAGAAAAGTTTAGGAACTAACATAAATACTTTTCTAAAACGTCTTGGATTTGAGAGGTCATTCAAAGCACCTGAATAAGTAACGTCTATTATCAACAAACCATCTTTAAAATCTACCACAGGCGAATAAGTAGGCGATTTTTTTTCGTTTTTATCACAATAATAAAAATGTGTACCTTTTTTTACGATTTTTTGAGGTGAATTACTGGCATTGTCCATATATCTTAACTCCGCAGGAAAAGATTTAGTCGGTGAGCGAATAAGTTGAAATTTCAAAATACCTTTTGTACTATGATGTCTTTCAAGACTTATTGGATTATCTGCCAAAGTATAACCAGGCTCTGTAGGGTGGAAAAAATAGTTTGCTACTTCCAAAAAATCATATTTTGAAAAAATATCATTGATATCAGCAGGCAAATTGGTATTAAATTTCATAGATTTGAGCGTTGCTTCTCCAAGAATTTTATGTTTATTTGCCCAATAAAAATCTTCTATTTTTTGAGCATATTCTTTTGATAAATATTCTTGAGGTTGATAAATATTGTTATCATCAGTAGCAGTAGTACTCGAATTGTTGTTGATATTAGTATTATTACTATTATTTGTGTTTGTAATCGTAGGGTTAAGCATTTGCCCTGCAGTCGTAAAAAACTTAGGTATTGCCATCAACACGTGTCTTACTCGCCTTCTTTCCGAAAAATTATTAACTTCTCCTGATGCAGTAAAATCAATAATCAAAAAACCATTTCTATAATCTACCACAGGATAATCCATTGGATTGTCAGGAATGTTTTCTTTGGGTGAGTAAAAATAATATTGTCCTTTTTTCTGAATGGTTTTGACCGCAACCATATTATTATCTTGGTATTCTAAAGAAGGTTGGTTTTTATTTTGAAAATTAAAGACCAAAACACCATGTTTTGGACTTTCACGTTGGTATTTAAAGCCTTCTGTATATTCATTATAGCCATCATTGACGATATTAAAATCATATTCACTTACCTGTAACCAATCATATTTATACAATTCTTGGCTGATATTTTGTGGTAAATTTGCGTTCAAAGGCATATTTTTGAGTATATCTTTGTTGGGCATTTTTGATTTGTTAGCCAAATAATAACTTTTTATTTTTTTGGCAATTTCACTTGAATAAAGTTTGTCTTGTTCTGGTACATTTTCATTATCCAAATTATTTTGGGTGGAAACTTGCCCTTTTGCAAAATTGATTTGCAAAAAAATGAAAACGATAACTAAAATTATTTTATGTGTTTTTAACATAATTTTAAAAATATAAATAAAAGAAAAAAATAATTACATTAGACTTCCTGCGAAATCACCTTTTCCCTCTCTCAAAGTGGAGAGAGGGCAGGGAGTGAGGCTTAAAAAAACAATTTCGCAGGAAGTCTATTGATTACTTTTTTAGATTTGAAATATTACAAGAAAAAATAAAAATTATTTATTTTCCGAGCAATCTGATGTTATAATATTTGGCACAAACTTAACACTTCTGTATAAATCTTAGAAGAACCAAATTATTTTAAACATTTTTCAAAAAACGTGGTCTGTGCCGAAGTTTACGGAGGTCTGACCGCGTTTTTTGAAAAATTACACACTTTTTTGAATTATTGTTATGCCGAACTCACGTTATTTAGGTTATTTTGGTGCAAGCGCGGACACCTGCACCAGTGAGATATTTTTTAACTAAAAATATTTCAAAAAAAATATTATTTAGTCTAAGTTTTCGTTATATTCTAAACTAAAATTCATTCATTTATAAAATAGTAAAATATGTTGTTATTTTTTGATTTTATTCCGCCAATGTTATTTTTAGCTATGTATCTTGGTGGACTTATTATGTTGATTACGGGTATGTCATTGGGAAGAGTTTTATTAGAAAAAGATTATTCTGGTCAATTAAAAATCCCAAATTTATCCAACACACATAAATCTGCGGGCAATTTTTCGTCAATTGCTTTTATGATGCGTGGCATATCGGGCGTGAGCGAGGTTTTATTATTAGGATTAATTCAAAAAAACTATCTAAGACGAAATATTAACGATGATAGTATTTTGGAACAAGTGCCTAATCACCCGCCTATCGAAGCATTAAATCAACACGAATTAAAGATTTTTGATTGTTTTACGCACCCACTTTCTATCAGACAAGCATTTGATATGTGGATTTTAAAAAATGCTATTCAAGATGCAAGCACACATTACGAAAAAGAATTGATTGATGCAGGTTTGATTATTTCCGAAAAAACGAATAAAGCCTTTGAAACTCTATCCATTTTTTCTTTTGTATTGCTATTAGGAATTGGTTTGGTAAGGCTTACTTGGGCATCTTTGGCAGGATTTACCAATGTTGGACTTTTAGTTTTGTTATTATTATTGAGTGTACCTGCTTTCAGAATAACAAGTAAATTTACTTTCAAACGCATCACAAAAAAAGGAAAAAAATATTTAAAAACTTTAAGAGAAACATTTTCTCCCTTACAACCAAAAATCAGAGAAGAGTACGCCAATGCACAGATGCAAGGAATACCCAGCGAATATTTAGCCTTAGTAAGCGTTTTTGGACTGAATGTTTTATCAGATTCTCCCGAATACAAACATTTTTCAGACAATAATCAAGGTAGTATTAATAACTCGTCATATTCAGGTTTTGGTTGTGGTGGCGTAGGCGGTGGAGATGCTGGAGGTGGCTTAGGTTGTGGTGGAAGTGGTTGTGGTGGCGGCGGTTGTGGCGGCGGCTGTGGTGGTGGTTAATGAGTAAGAAAAAATATTTTTTCTTAAAAATATATTCATAAAAAACGCTTAAATACGGCATAAATATCATAAAAAAAAATTTTTTTATGATATTTATTTGTTATTCTCAAAAAAAATATTATATTTGTATCATAAAGCATTTATTAAAATTCTATCTTGGCTTATGTATAAATATTTTACAACTATTATTTTGTTTTTTTCTATTTTCTCGCTTCTCAAAGCACAATATAATCCTGCAAACAATCTTAATTTTTTAGAAGATAAAACAGAAAAAATTACCTTTGAAGAAATCAAAAGTGGAAAATATGATAAAAAATTTCAAAAAAATACACAAAATATTTTAAATTTTGGCAATTCGACACATATTTATTGGCTAAAATTTTCTTATCAAAATCCTACTAATGAAAAATATTATTTGGAAATAAGCAATGGAATGTTGGATAAAGTTACTTTTTATACGCTCAATGATAAAAATGAAATCCAACAACAAGAAATGGGCGGAACTTTGCCTCGCTCAAAAAAAAATATCAAAACCAATGCTTTGCTTTTTGAACTTTTAGAAAATAGAAAAGAAAATATTTATTGGATAAAAATAAAAAGTAATTTTCCGATAGAAATTCCGATGCAAATTGATGTTCTTCCAAAACTTTTAGAAAAACATCATACCAATGATATTTTTTTGGGAATGTATTTTGGAATAATGCTTGTGATGGGGCTTTACAATCTTTTTTTGTTTTTATCTATCAAAGACAAAGTTTATTTTTATTATGTGTTGTATGTTTGGAGTATTGGATTTTTTTATTTGCATTTAAAAGGCTTTATCAATGATGTTTTTTGGGGAGAAATGCCTTTTCTTAATTTTTACACGCCTTTTTATTCTTGTATTCCGCCTTTGGGTATGGTATTGTTTGCTAATTCTTTTTTGAATACCAAAAAATATACTCCTATTTTGCACCAAATTTCTAAACTTTTTTTTCTTATTTTTATAGGTTGTATGATTGCCAATTTATTGGGTGATTTTGTGATAAGTGCAAGCATTAGTCAATTATCTTCATTAATTTTGGTATTGTATATGCTTTTTATGGGAATAATGGTACATACAAAAGGAAATCCGTTGGCAAAGTTTTTTATTATTTCGTGGTCAGTTTATATTGCAAGTGTTGTGATTTTTATTATGCAAGTTGCTGGAGTTATTTCCTCTACCACTTTCACAAGTAATTCTGTTTTGTACGGCACAATGATAGAATTAGTTTTACTTTCTTTTGCATTGGCATATAGAATTAATTTATTAAAAACCGAAAATTTAAACATTATTCGACAACAAAATGAAATTTTAGAGATAAAAGTAGAAGCCAGAACATCAGAATTAAGTTTATTGAATAGGGAAATAAATGCTCAAAACGAAGAATTAACGCAATCTCAAGAGGAATTAAAAGCCCAAAGAGATTTTATAGAAATGCAAAAAAATGATATGGAATCGTATAATACCAAAATCAAAAGTAGCATCAATGCGTCTAAAATTATTCAAAACTCGATACTGCCTTCTGATAAAACGCTTCAACAAATTTTAAAAAATTATTTTATTTTGTATCTACCCAAAGATGAAGTTTCAGGTGATTTTTATTGGGTTCAAGAAATAGAAGATGGATTTATTTTGGCTTGTATTGATTGTACAGGGCATGGCGTTCCTGGCGCATTTATGACTACCATTGCCAATAGTTTGCTTGATGAAATTATTATTTTAGAAAAAAATATTATTCCTGCACAAATTTTGGAAAGGCTTAACCAAAGAATTAATATTGTTTTAAAACAAGATGAAACGAATAATCAAAATGGAATGGATATTTCTATTATCACATTTCAAAAAGAAAATATGAATAATATTCTCCATTTTGCAGGTGCGAAATTGAATTTATATTATTATCAAAATCAGGAATTAAAAGAAATAAAAGGCACAAGAAAATCTATTGGTAGCGTGTATGATACAAATCAAACCTTTGAAAATCATACAATTATTCTTGAAAATACATCAACTTTATATTTATCTACTGATGGATTTAGCGACCAAAACAACGAACAAAGAAAAAAAATTGGTGATAAAAACTTTTTTAATATCTTAAATGAAATTCAATCATTTTCTTTGGATATTCAAAAAGAAAAATTGAATGAAATACTATTGAATCAAATGGAAAACACATCTCAAAGAGATGATGTTTTGGTGATTGGTATTCGTATTTGATGAGATAAGTATTATTTTTACGTGAGTTCGGGATAACTTTTATTTATAACCATCTGATTTTCAATTATTTATATATAAATATTATTTTTATTAAAATATTTTGACTGGTTATTTGAAATAATAGTCAGAATTAAACGCCGTAGGCGTGTTATCTTTGTAGAAAATAAAAAAAATAAATAAAAACTCCGTAGGAGTGATATAAATAGTGTTTGGTAAATAGAATAAATTTTGAGATACCACTCGGATTTATATAATATTTTTTTATTGCTACAAAGATATTACTTCGTTGGGGTAATTTTTCAAAAAACAAGGTCTGTGCATATCAGGTCTGACCTCGTTTTTTTGAAAAATTACACATTTTTTGAACTATTGTTATCCCGAACTCATGTTTTCTTAAATATTTTCTGATATTTTATAACAAAATCCATAAAAAATTTGTTTATTTGCATATCAAAACAATATTAACACATAAATCTCTTTTTCAATGGAACGTTATGTTTGCATTCATGGACATTTTTATCAGCCACCACGAGAAAATGCGTGGTTAGAAGAAATTGAACAACAAGAAGCTGCCGCCCCTTTTCACGATTGGAATCAAAAAATAAACACAGAATGTTATAAAACTAATACAGTTGCGCGTATTTTGAATACACAAAACGAAATCGTAGATATTGTTAATAATCACGCAAAAATTAGTTTTAATTATGGACCAACTTTATTATCTTGGCAAAAAAAATATGCTCCTTTTACTTATCAGGCTATCATAGAAGGCGATATCGAAAGTAGAAAAAACTTTGGTGGACATGGCTCGGCTATGGCACAAGTTTATAATCATATCATTATGCCCTTAGCCAATAAAAGAGATAAAGAAACACAGGTAATTTGGGGAATCAAAGATTTTGAAAGTCATTATGGACGCAAACCCGAAGGTATGTGGCTGGCTGAGGCTGCCGTAGATACAGAAAGTTTGGAAGTAATGGCACAATTTGGTATCAAATTTACGGTTTTAGCACCTAATCAAGCCAAAAGATTTAGAAAAATTGGAGGAGAAGAATGGTATAACGGCATCGAAACAAGACGTTCTTATATTTGTAATTTGCCCTCAGGGAAAAAAATTGCGTTGTTTTTTTATGACGGAGAGGTTTCGCAAGGCGTGGCTTTCAAAGGATATTTGAATGATGGAAAAAAATTTGCACACGAATTAGCCAATGCTTTTTATCATAATGCTGGTTTTCCACAATTGGTACATATTGCTACTGACGGAGAAAGTTATGGACATCACCATAAATTAGGAGAAATGGCTTTAGCGTATTGTTTGAGGTATATCGAAGAAAATAATTTAGCAAAAATTACGAATTATAGTCAATATTTGGAACTTTGTCCACCCGAATTTGAAGTCGAAATTCACGAAAATAGTTCTTGGAGTTGCGCACATGGCGTAGAGCGTTGGCGAAGCAATTGTGGTTGTAGTACAGGCGGAGGCGCAGGCTGGCATCAACATTGGCGTAAACCTTTGCGAGAAGGATTAGATGTTGTTCGTGATGAGTTGATTAAAGTGTATGAAACCGAAATGCGAAAATATCATTTAAAACCTTGGGCTTTGCGAAATGAATATATTGAAGTGATTTTGGATAGAAGTAATTATAATATTGATAAATTTTTTAAAAAACATTTTGAAAATTTGGTAATTACGCCTGAAATCAAAACAAATATTATGCGTTTGTTAGAAATGCAAAGGCAGGCTTTGTTGATGTACACAAGTTGTGCTTGGTTTTTTAATGAAATTTCTGGTTTGGAAACAGTCCAAGTTTTGCAATATGCTAATCGTGCTTTGCAACTTGGGGAGCGTGTGAGTGGAAAATTAGTAGAAGATAAATTTTTAGATATTCTTGAAAAAGCACCAAGCAATGAAAGAAAATATGTCAATGGAAAAAAAATCTACAACGAATTGGTAAGCCCAACTCGTCTTTCTCTCACAAAAGTTGGTATGCACTATGCAGTAGCCTCTTTGTTTTCTGAAGATGTAGAAAAAATTGATGTATTGAATTATCACGCTGAAAATGAATATTTTGATAGGCTCGAAGCAGGCGTTCAAAAAATGGCATTAGGACGAACTACGATTTGTTCAAATATTACTTTTTCAAGAAAACCTTTTAGTTTTATTGTTTTGTATTTAGGACAACATCAAATTTTTGGTTCAGCAGTAGAGGACTTTCCTGCGGATAAATTTGAAGAAATGGCAAAAAAATCTAAAAAATATTTTAAAGAAAGTAATTTAGCAGAAGTTTTACATATTATTCAAACATCTTTTCCAAATGCAACTAATTTTTCAATTCTTGAACTTTTCAAAGATGATAAAATAAAAGTATTGAATCAAATTTTGGAAGCAAGTTTGGAACAAGCCGCCAATTCATATAGTCAAATTTATGAACGCGATTATAATATTTTAAATTTGATGCGAACAAAACATTTGCCCGTACCATTTTTATTGAAGCGAAATTTAGAAGTTGTTATCGAAAAAGAAATCGAAGATTTTTTTGAAAAAAAATCATTAGATACACATAAATTAAAAACTTTATCCGATGAAGTTTCGCTTTGGCACGTACCTTTGAACAAAGAAGAATTAGCTTTAAGTGCTTCACGCAGGTTAAAGGAATTAATGAATTTTTATTTTTTAGATGATTCACAAACAAAATTATTGACTAAAATTAGTGAAATTATATCTTGTTTGAAAACAATGGATATTTATCCTTCTATTAGTGATTTACAAAATATTTTGTTTAAAGTTTCTAAAATTGTGTTACCAAATTGGAAAACTGAAATAAAAAATAATCCAAACTTAGAAAATGATAAAAAAATATTCTTAGATTTGTGCAAACAAGTAAATCTTATTGTGGAATAAATTTTTTAAACACAAAAATATATTATAAAATGAAAAAAATAATCTTATCTATCGCACTGGTCGCTTGTATGGGCTTGACTTCTTGCGGAAGCGGAGGAGAAAAAACCGCTAACGAAAACGCTGAAAAAACCGCTGACGCATCAAAAGATGCCAACAAAAAAGAACCCGAAAAAGTAGAAGAAACTGACAAAACCGAAGCACCCACAAAACCATCAGCAGAAGGTTTGAAAATTGCTAAAAAATGGAAAATGGTTAAATTTACACATACAGACGGAAAAGAAGAAAAAGAACCTGAAAAAAATTCTGTCAAAATTTTAAATCTAAAAGATGACGGAACTTTCGAACAATTGATGAATGATAAAGTTATCAACGCAGGAAATTGGAAGTTAGACGGAAAAAGTATCGTT
This sequence comes from Bacteroidota bacterium, assembly GCA_004293265.1. Lineage (GTDB taxonomy): Bacteria > Bacteroidota > Bacteroidia > Cytophagales > Microscillaceae > RDXZ01. Next base: position 51,336 of record RDXZ01000010.1, read on the forward strand.
TTGAAAAAAGCAGGAGCAAGTGGAGCAGAAGTTAAAGAAGAAAAACTAAACGTGAAATCGAGCAACGATAAACAATTAGTTACGGTTGATGATGACGGAAAAATGACCGAAACTTTTGAAGTGGTAAAATAATTTTTTTACCTTGCAATCTCATTTAAAACAAAAAATTCTCAAAATTATAAAAATAATTTTGAGAATTTTTGTATTAGTTTAATCAAAAAAGATTATTTTAAAACTTCTTTGACTCTTTCTGCGGCTTCTTTTAATAAAATTGCAGAAAATACTTTTAAGCCTGATTCGTTGATAATTTTTGCACCTTCTTCTGCATTTGTGCCTTGCAAACGCACAATGATTGGCACAGGAATATTACCAATTTTTTTGTATGCTTCCACAATACCTGTCGCAACTCTATCACAACGCACAATACCACCAAAAATATTAATTAAAATGGCTTTTACATTCGCATCTTTTAAAATAATTCTAAAGCCTGCTTCTACGGTTTTTGCGTTAGCGCCACCGCCCACGTCTAAGAAATTAGCGGGTTCGCCACCTGAAATTTTGATAATATCCATCGTTGCCATTGCCAAACCAGCTCCATTGACCATACAGCCCACGTTTCCGTCCAATTTAACATAGTTCAAATCAGAGGCTTTTGCTTCGACTTCAAAAGGGTCTTCTTCGCGAATATCACGCATTTCTTCCAAATCTTTATGACGATACAAAGCATTATCATCTAAATTTACTTTGGCATCAACGGCGATAATTTTGTTGTCTGATGTTTTTAATGCAGGATTTATTTCAAACAAAGAAGCATCGATATCATCATAAGCTTTGTATAAATTTTTCAAAAAAGCGACCATTTCTTTGAACGCATTTCCTTCCAAACCCAATGCAAAAGCAACTTTTCTTGCTTGAAAATCTTGGAAACCTACACTTGGCTCGATAATTTCTTTAATCAATTTTTCGGGGTGATGTTCTGCTACTTCTTCGATATCCATTCCACCTTCGGCACTTGCAATCAATACATTTTTGCCTGTGCTGCGGTCAAGCAAAATACTGATGTAGTATTCTTTTGGTTCGCTTTCTCCCGGATAATACACATCTTCGGCGATTAAAACCATATTTACTTTTTTTCCTTCTGCGCCTGTTTGGGGAGTGATGAGTTGCATACCGATAATTTTTTCGGCAGTTGGCACAACTTCGTCTATGCCTTTGGCTAATTTGACACCGCCTCCTTTACCTCGTCCACCTGCATGAATTTGTGCTTTAATCACAAACCATTTTGTACCTGTTTGTGCTGAGAGTGCTTTTGCCGCCTCCAATGCTTTTTCAGGAGATTCTGCTACAAGTCCTTCTTGTATTCGGACTCCGTATTTTTTCAGAATGTTTTTTGATTGATATTCGTGAAGATTCATAAATAAAAAATGATTTTCTTAATTTTAGTTCAAAGTTAGTAATTAAATTTAAAAAAAATGATTTTTGGTATTTTTTTTTAAATTTTTATTTTTTACATTTCAAAAATAGGTTTAAAAATACCTTTTATTATTCGAAAAAAGCATTTATACAAATAAAATTTATAAAAATAAAAATCAGTTTTAATTCGTAAAATCCGCGTGTTTTTTTGATGAAAATACGTTTGTTTGTAAGATTTTTTTTTAGTTTGATACAAAATATATTTACTTTTGTTCAAGGTAAAAAATATATTTAGGCTAAAGTAAAGTATTTTTATAAACAAAGATAGAAAATAAATGTTTAATTACATTTTTAAACATTTATTTTCTATCTTTTTTATTTACTCAATTTACTATTCTAAAAAATAAAATTAATTTTATTTTAGGAATTTTTTAAGTAAAATAATTAGAACGAATACTGCACCGTAAAATTAGCAGAACGTGGTAAAACAAATATACCAGTATTAATAGTGTTATTATTATTTGCCGCATTAGGTCCTATATTATCCTGAGTACGTGTATTTCCTTCGGTTATACCTTGTACGTCAAATAAATTAATAACTTGTGCGCCAAATAAAAACTTATCAATTTTATAATTAATACCTGCTCCAACTTCTGAAAATCCGGGAAGTTTATAAGTATTACGTCTGTTTGCCCATCTTGCACCAATATAACGAATATTAGCAAAAATATTAAACTTTTTAATAGTATAATCTGCAGTAAAATCAAGTTGAATAGGTGGTACACGTTCCACATTATTACCAGTGATACTAATAGTGCGATTGGCTGCTCCGTTAGTAGTAGTAGGTACGATATTAGGATCAATTTGGTCTGCTTGATTTACTTCTGTGATTACGATATCAGGATATTTTGTATATTTAGGTGTTTGCAAAGAAAGAGAACCATTAAATTTTAAGTTTTTGATAGGTGCATAAATTGCCTCTAACTCAAAACCAATATTTCTTACATCATATAATAATACATCTAATTTAAGATTACCATTTGCATCAGTAGATTGTAATGTAAAAGCGGCATCGTTGATTTGCGTGCCAAATAAAGTAGCGGTTAAACCAAATTTATTTTTAGACATACGCACTCCTATTTCTCCTTGATAAAGAGTTTCTACAGGATTTTGCAAAGGTATAGGTGAAAATCTTGCATCTGTTGCAGAGCCATTGTTTGTATAACCTCCATTGTTAGCGGCATTAGGATCGCCTGCGATTTTTGTACCAGCTATAGTACCTTGGTCTTTGTTAGAGATAAAGTTTTGTGTGGTTGCGTACCTTGTTCCTCTTGATGTATTAAAAAATAATGCGGTTGATTCGTTTATTTTATAATTAGCACCAATATTTGCACCCCACACATCTACACGCATATCATACATCATATAAGTAGGTAATGGAATATCAGCGTTTGCATCGTACAAAGTAAGAGGGTTACTATCTAAACCTCCTGTACCACCAACTCCAACAGTAACAGGTGCGCCTGCTTTGATTATACCTGCACTTCTTCCATCTCTTCTTCCTACATTTTGTAAGCTTCCTGATGATTGATTTACCTCGTATCTAAATCCTAAGTTGGCGGTTAGTTTACTATCTAATTTTATTTCATCACCTACAAAAACGGCATAAGTTAAGTTTTTACTTACTGATTTTCTGTATTGAATACCTGCTTGTAAAATACCATTTCTTGTAAGGTCAAATGTAGGTAATCCTCCATTTCCTCTAAATTGAATATCTACAAATCTTGGATTAGAACTTAAATCTGTTAGCGCTGTATTAAAATTCCAATATTCATCAGATTCATAAGCACTTACATAACTTCCAATATTGATACTATGGTTTTTTATTTGTTTTGAAAATTGTAGATTATTGATTAAGTTTGTATTTTGAGAATTGATTACAAAAATACCCAAAGGTAAAAGCATACCATTTCCATTAATTCCACTTTCTAATACGCCTATTCCGCCTCCATCTGCATTTGATGATAAACTTGATAAAGGAATAAAACCGCCATTGATATTGTTAGGCAATATTGATGATGAACCAGTATTTGATAATGCGTGTGTATAACTAATTATCGGTGTATAAGCACCAGGGGTAAGTCCACTGGGAAGTAAACCAACATTGGCTAACAATGCTCTGCCTGATACAGGGTTTGCTACTACTTGTGTAAGATTTGTTTCAGTAGTACCTTGCATATATCTTGTTTGATTTTTTACTTGCCAGCCATTGCCTAAGTCATATTTAAACTCCATTCCAATATTTTTATAATCTACTTTCACAACATTGGCTGGGTTTATGCTACGGTTTTGTCCTGGATTGAGAGGGTCAGGTGTGAGCAAATTATTACCTGCATTTGATGGTATAAGTGTTCTTTGGTTTAGTTTACTCCAACCAGAAATAGGGCGTGGATTATCAAAACCTTGATAAGGAACAGCAGTCCAAAAAGCGACTTTATCATCAACAATTTTTCCAGAGAATCTAATATAGCCTTTGTTATTATCAAATAATCTTGTAACATTGGCTTTAATTTGTCCACCTACATTGGCAGGACCTGTAAAATCACGTAGTCCTTTGTCATGTCTATAATGTCCACCTACATTAAAACGCCATTTTTTGTCTTTGGTCAAAGGACCTCCTAAGTTAGCATCTACTCTGTACATTTGTTGTGTTCCATAAGTATATTTTACATCTCCTTTTAGGTCTGTGCCGCCTGTTTTGGTTACAAAATTAATGATACCACCAGGAGTGTTACTTGAAAAAATAACCGCATTTCCACCTCTAAGTCCTTCTAATTTTTCGATTGTTAAATCATTTTTTGTAAATGCATCTGCATTAAAAAATACTTTATCAGATATTTCAAAATTATTTAGTCCATCTTCACGCAGGGCTGTATAACGTAAACCGCCTGTTCCAATAGGTAAACCTCTTGGGTAGATATTATTAGCAGTTTCACCCAATCCACTCTCCACATAAAAGCCGGGTATTGCATCAATCAAATCACCTGTACTTCTTGGTGCTTGTTGTTCTATCATTTTCTGGTCTAAGGTAGTAATAGAAACTGTAGATTCAAGTTTTGATTGAGGGTCAAAAGTACCTGTTACAACCACATCATCAAGACTCAAGTAATCTTCTTCAAGATTAAAATCAAGTACTGCTTCGCCTCCACTTGAAATAGTTGCTTTTTGTTGTTGGGTTTTAAAACCCATAAAATTTGTAACCACTTCGTAATCACCATCAGCAAGACTTGTGATTTCATAAGTACCCTCAATAGATGTGATAGCACCATTTTGAGTATTTTTGATTAGGACAGTAGCACCTACGACTACTTCGCCTACATTATCTAAAACTTTTCCTTTGATTTTGCCTGTTTGCCCGCAAACGATTGCAATTTGTAAGAAAAAAATAGATAGAAATAAATAAAACTTATTCATAAAATTTAAAAAGATTTGAAATATGAAAACACTAAAATACTTTTTTTTGATATTATTACTAAATAAATTTTACGGGTTAATTTAATAACATATTATATCTACATAAAATTATTAAACTCATATCTATAAAAAATAAAAAAATAGTAAAAAAAAAAATACTTTAAACGTAAACATTTTATTCTTTATTTTTGTTTAAGAATTATATAAAAAATTTTAAAATAATTTAAAAAAAAGTAATTAAAAAAAAATTTTATTTATATAACCTTTTGATAATCAATATATTATAGTGTAATCAATAAATTTAAAAAAATATGAACAGACGTGAAATTCTGCAAGCAAGTGGTGCTTTTCTTTTTGGTGCTATGATTGCGCCTGATACATTGTATTCGTTTCCAGAGGAAAACAATATCATTTTACCTGATTTTAAAAAAGATGACTTTGGAAAAGATTTTTTATGGGGTACTGCTACCGCTTCTTATCAAATAGAAGGCGCTCATACCGCAGATGGAAAAGGGGTTTCGATTTGGGATACTTTTTCTCATATAAATGGGAAAATTGTAAACAACGAAAATGGAGATATTGCTTGTAATTTTTATAATCAATATCCTAATGACATCGGTATTGCAAAAAAATTAAATTTAGATGTATTTAGATTTTCAACAGCGTGGACAAGACTTTTACCCAACGGAACAGGAAAAGTAAATCAAAAAGGGGTAGATTTTTACAATAAAATAATAGACCAGTGTCTAAAAAATGGATTAAGTCCTTGGCTTACTTTGTATCATTGGGACTTGCCACAAGTACTCGAAGATAAAGGTGGCTGGGCGAATAGAGATATGATAGATTGGTTTAGCGAATATACAAATTTATGTGCTGATAAATTTGGAGACAGAGTAAAAAATTTTATGATACTCAATGAGCCAACTATATTTTCTATGTTAGGATATTTGACTGGCAAACACGCACCCGGACATACTGATGTTACTAAGTTTTTGAAAGTCGTTCATCATATTTCTATGGTGCAGGCAGAAGCAGGGCGTATTTTGAGGCAAAAAGTAAAAAATGCTAACATTGGCACTACTTATTCTTGTAATATTGTCCAACCTTTTACTGACTCAGAAGAGGATAAAAAAGCTTGTGAAAAATTAGATGTGTTAATAAATCGTATGTATATCGAACCTGCATTAGGGCTTGGGTATGCTTCTGAATCATTGCCGCTACTAAAAAATATTGAAAAATTTATGCAACCAGACGATCTACAAAAATTAAAATTTGATTTTGATTTTATTGGTATTCAGAATTATACAAGAATAATTGCTAAATATGACGAAAAAGCACCACTTATGGGCATAAAATTTGTCGAAGCAAAAGATAGAAATGTACCCAATATGACTACAATGAAATGGGAAGTATATCCTGAAGGAATTTATCTTATTCTTAAACAATTTGCAAAATATAAAAATATTAAAAAAATTATTGTTACTGAAAATGGTGCAGCGTTTGATGATAAATTAGAAGGAAAAAAAGTGCATGATAAGAATAGAGTCGATTTTTTTGAAGGGTATTTAGCACAAGTACTTAGAGCTAAAAAAGAAGGTGTACCTGTAGATGGCTACTTTGTATGGTCATTATTGGATAATTATGAGTGGGCAGAAGGATATTTTCCTCGCTTTGGATTGGTGTATGTAGATTATAAAACACAAAAAAGATACATCAAAGACTCAGGCTATTGGTTTCAAAAATTTTTGAAAAAAAGGTAATTATAAAATTTTAGTTATTAATATAAAAGGCTTGACAATCTGAAAATTATTTCCGTACTTCTTTTTTGGGAGTTGTCAAGTCTTTGACATTGACAACCCACCAAAAAAAATCAATCAGCATTTTTTATATTTTCCTCAAAATAGCAAGTTTTAAAATGCCTGCAACACTCAAAGAGTCTGTAATTTCGTTTCTCATTACCATTTCAAAAGCCTCTTTGAAAGAGATTTTTTTGATAACTAAATCTTCTGTATCTTCGGGTTGTGCTTGTTTTTGTGTAAGATTTTCTGCCAAAAAAACACAACCTTCTTCGTCAGTTACAGAGTTAGAAGTATGGATTCGCATAATATTTGTCCATTTTTCAGCCACCAATCCTGTTTCTTCCTCTAATTCTCTTTGAGCAGATGCCAAAATATCATCACCAATTTTTCCACCACCCATCGGAATTTCCCACGAATATTCGTTTAGTGGATAGCGATATTGTCCAACTAAATAAATAAAACCTTCATTATCTATCGGAATAATACCAATGGCTTTGTTTTTGAAATGAACGGTGGTATAAATTCCTTCCTTTTCTGCGGGCGTGAGTACTTTATCCTCTCTTACTCTAATCCAATTATTTTCATAAATGGTGTTGGCAGACAAAATTTGCCAAAGTTTTTTTTCTTTCATTGTATTTTTTATTTCCATAACCACCAAATAATCCCCATAACAATCATAATTACCCAAGCAAGATAGTTTTGAAGTTGTCCGTTTTGTAGTTGGTTAAATTTTGTTCCTATATTTTTGGCAAGCCAAGAGAAAAAATAAGTCAAACCATCAATTATATTTCTATCAAACCAAGCCAATATATGCGACAAAACAACAGGCAATTGACCTATTCTTAATAAAAATATATCTAATTTTTTTTCAATTTGATGAACAAAATTGATTTTCCAAATGATTATTTTTTCAAAATAAATCAAAATAGTATCAATAAAAAGTTCTTTTTTAGATAAATTCATTACAAAATTATTGACAAAAAAACCTTCTTTATAACGAACCAAATAATATCCAAATAAAATACCTATGAGATTGATTAATATGATGCTTGATAATAAAAAATATTGATGATGTGTTTTATGTTGATACCCAAATGTTTCAGGAAAAAATACATAACCAGACAACAAACTGCAAAAAAATAATAAACCAATCGAGATATATTCAGCCAAAGATAAAATATTTTTTTTAATATCAAATATTTGCGCTGTATTTTCTTTTTTTTGAGGTAATAAATACAACAAAAACCACATTCTACTCACATAAAAAGATGTAAAAAAAACACTCAATAAATTCATCGCCAACAAAAAATAATGTTGTGTATGAAATACATTTTGTAAAATTTCTTCTTTAGAAAAAAAGCCACTCGTAAAAGGTAAACCTATCAAAGAAGCACAAAAAAGACTAAAAAATATAAAAATCAAAGGAAATCGAGCCACTATATTTCTCATATTTTGCATATCTTGTGCGTCTGTGTGTGCGTGTAAAGAAGTTTTATTTTGATGTAAATAATGAATAAAACTGCCTGCACACAAAAATAAACCTGCCTTGAAAAATGCGTGTGTAAACAAATGAAACATCGCTCCCCAACTTGCACCCACACCTACGCCCACGACCATAAAACCCAATTGTGAAACGGTAGAATATGCCAATATTTTTTTGATGTCCCAATGATTAAGTGCCAAAAAACCACCTAAAAGTGCCGTAATTCCACCAAAATAAGCAATCGTTGCTAATAATTCTTGCGGTAAAAAAGGACTAATCCGAATTAATAAATAAATCCCTGCCGCGACCATAGTGGCGGCGTGCAACAAAGCAGATACTGGTGTCGGTCCTTTCATTGCTTTGGGCAACCAAAAATGCAAAGGAAATTGAGCAGATTTTCCAATCACGCCACAAAACAAACCAAAACCAATCCAAAAAGGAAAAATTATTTTTTGTGTTTGTAAAGTTTGTAAATCTAAAGAATGAGCAAGATTCCAAACGCCAAAAATTCCGATTAAAAAACCTGCATCTCCAATTCTGTTGGTAATAAAAGCTAATTTGGCTGCGTTAGTAGCAGATTTTTGTTGTTTCCAAAATCCAATTAATAAATAAGAAACCAAACCCACTAATTCCCAAAAAATATATATTTGTAATAAATTTCCTGCTAAAATCAAGCCTAACATTGTAAAAATAAACAAAGATAAATAAGCAAAATATTGCGTAATTTTTTTGTCATTTTTCATATATTCCAATGAAAAAATAAATACAGCACTTGAAATGAAAGTGATAATTACTAAAAAATATAAACTAAAATTGTCTAAAAAAAAATTAATGTGAAGTATTGAAGTTTCGACTTTCAAAATAAATAAATCCCACGAAAAAGGTAATTCTTCCCCAAAAAATAAGAACGTACTACAAATTGTCAAAACTAAAATAGTACTAATGGCAAGAGTCAAAGCCGTTTTTTTGAAATTTTGTAGGCAAAAAATCAATATAAAACTCAACAAAGGCAACAATAACAAAAAAGAAATGAGGTTTTTCATATCTGCAAAAATAATAATTTTATATTTAATTTAAAAAAAATTGAAAAAATATTTATATTTGCACAAAAACTATGACGAATATTTATCTTTTATTGGGTACAAATATAGGCAATTTATCCGAAAATTTAGCAAATGCACGCCAATTATTAACAAAAAATAATATTACTATTTTAAAACAATCAAAACTATACCAAACTAAACCTTGGGGAGTATTAGACCAACCTGATTTTTTAAATCAAGTAATTGAAATTGAAACTGATTTTTTACCTTTTGAATTGTTAGATTTTACACAAAATATAGAAAAAAAAATGGGGAGAATTAAACTCAGAAAATGGGGAGAACGAATTATTGATATTGATATTTTGGCGTTTGATGATGTAATTATCGAACACGAAAAACTCACGTTACCGCACCCACACGCACATACGAGAGATTTTACACTTATTCCTTGGGCAGAAATCGCTCCCGATTTTGTTCATATTCAATTACAAAAAACGATTTTAAGTCTATTACAAGAACTAACGTGAGTTCGAGATAACAATAGTTCAAAAAAGTGTGTAATTTTTCAAAAAAAGAGGTCAGACCTTCGTAAACTTCGATACTAACTCTGAAAATGTAGTGCCAAAAGTACCTGCTCCTGCCGAAAAACGACTTTCTTGTTCTTTGACTTTTTTTAATACTAAATTGATAACTCCCGCAAAAGCACTTTTGCTGTCTTTCTTTATCGATAAATATCAAAACATTTTTAAAAATAAAAAAAATACATCTTACTAAATCTCCTTTTTCTTAGTGTAATATTTTTTGACTAATGGTCTGACCTGAATAATTAAACTTATAAATATTTGATTATGAACCACTAAATATTTAAAAATATTGAAATAATCTACATCAGCTTACTTTCAGGTAGAACCTACTTTTTTACATTTTTATTTTGTTCTGTTGCTTACTATTTTTAATATTATAAGAAAAAAAAGTATTTTTTTTGATATTTATTAAAAAAATTATTACTTTTGGGCAAAGATAATTTCAAAAAAATATGAAACTTATAAAAGTTGGTGCTGTTGTTCTCAATCAAACACCTTTAGATTGGAACAATAACAAAAAAAATATCCTCAATGCCATTAAAGAAGCACGCAAACAAGAAATTACTTTGTTATGTTTGCCCGAATTGTGTATCACAGGATACGGGTGCGAAGATGCCTTTTACGCACCTCACCTGCATGCATCTGCCATCAAAATGCTGACCGAAATTGTCCCCGAAACACAAGGAATGATAGTTTCTGTCGGCTTG